>NZ_JAESLK010000022.1:55388-55781 GCF_017892585.1 Staphylococcus sp. GDY8P57P
TCTCAGTTCAGTCAGCTACTGCGAAACTGCAAAATAGCATAATTATATTATTTATGTCCCAGTCTTAAATTTTTTATCATTTATACGTTGACATTAATCAAATAAACATGTATAGTATATATCGTTGCTTTAATAAATGTATCAAACATTAATTGTTTGTAAAACTTGTTTAAAAATATGTTAAAAAGTTATTGACATTTCATTACAAAACATTTACAATAATTATTGTTCTCGATAATTAATAGTAATTATTGCGTTTTGCCAGCGGTCGTGGCGGAATGGCAGACGCGCTAGGTTGAGGGCCTAGTGGGAGAAATCCCGTGGAGGTTCAAGTCCTCTCGGCCGCACCAAATAAACATTCTAATTAAATATGCGGGTGTAGTTTAATGGCAA
>NZ_JAESLK010000023.1:0-26297 GCF_017892585.1 Staphylococcus sp. GDY8P57P
ACTCAATGCATATCTTAGATAGTAGCTAACGGCTACAGTGATAACATCCTTGTTAAATTGTTTATATCTGAAATAGTCCATACAGAAGACTCCTTTTTGTTAAAATTATACTATAAATTCAACTTTGCAACAGAACCAAAATATTCATGACTTTCATGTTTGGTCAGTAACTAGCGGATTAAACGCGTTATCTTGTCATATTGTTGTAGAAGATACAATGACCATTACTGAAAATGAGTTTTTACTTAAACGTATAGAACATGAACTCAATCATCAAAATATTCAACATGTCACAATACAGACTGAAACTTCTAACAATAATCATAGTGAAAAATTGTTTTGTATCGTGAAAGAAGAAGACAGTCAACATCATCATTAAATAAACAGCCATTATTTTTTAATAATGGCTGTTTATTTAATTATTTCAATATATTTAATATATCTTTTTTGTTATTTTCAAATCCCACGTAATATTTAAATAACTTTTTTTTACCCCAAAAATTTTTTTTATAAAAAGCAAATAAGGGAACAATTCGGTTGCCTGATATTTTTTTCATTTCTTCTTCTAAGTCCAAATTTTGACTTACATCTTTATGACTATAACTAATCTCTTGAGAGTTTAAATACCTTTTTGATTCTTGGCAATCAGAGCACGTAGGTCTTGTGTAAAGCTCAAGTTGTATATTTTTATCCAAATATATCTCTCCTAATATAAGTTTTAGCATACATTTTATACAAGTGTACCTCTTAAAACAAACTTTAAATATTAATTTTTTATATGAAACTTTTGTATTGACTTATACCTACCGGGGGTATAATATAGGTTTCAATAAGACATACCCCAGCAGGGTATACGAGGAGGGGTGAAATTGAACACTACTACTGTTAAAAACAATGACGCATTGCTCAATAGACTCAAAAGATTAGAAGGACAAATGCGCGGTTTACAATCAATGATAGCAGAAGATAGATATTGTATAGACGTACTAGTACAAATAACAGCAATACAATCAGCCCTAAAACAAGTGGGTTTTATAGTAACTGAAGACCATATATCTAATTGTGTAAGTGAAGGTATTAAAAATGGCAACGGAGAAGAAAGTATCAAAGAATTGATGGTTGTATTAAAACAATTTTCAAAATAGGAGGAAAGAAATAATTGAGTGAAAATATTAAAAAAACCTCATTAGGTATCACAGGCATGACATGTGCAGCTTGCTCGAATAAAGTAGAAAAAAATCTAAATAAATTAGATGAAGTTAACGCTAATGTAAATCCTTCTACAGAGAAAGCTACAATTGAATATAACCCCAATGTTACATCATTAGAAGATATTGCAAATACAATTCAAAAAACAGGTTATGGAGTTTTAACCGAAAAAGTGGATCTCGATGTAATGGGAATGACGTGTGCAGCTTGTTCGAATAAAATCGAAAAAGTTTTAAATCGAATCTCAGGTGTAAATAAGGCTACAGTTAATTTAACCACAGAAAGTGCTACTGTAGAATACAACCCTGATATGACGTCTGTAGATGAATTTCAACAACGTATTAAAAATCTAGGATATGAAGCACAACCTAAAAAAGAAGCATCAGAAAAAAGTTCCCAAAAAGAAAAACAATTAAAACGACAGTTAATTAAATTAGTTGTTTCAGCTGTTTTAGCAGCTCCATTGTTAATGACAATGTTCGTTCATTTATTTGGTATTCAAATACCACATATATTTATGAACCCGTGGTTCCAATTTGTATTAGCAACGCCTGTTCAATTTGTTATTGGTTGGCAATTTTATGTAGGCGCTTATAAAAACCTTCGTAATGGGTCAGCAAATATGGATGTTCTTGTCGCTTTAGGTACAAGCGCAGCCTTCTTTTATAGTATTTACGAATCGATTAAGTGGTTAATTAATACAAATTATGAGCCACACCTATATTTTGAAACAAGTGCTGTATTAATTACTTTAATTCTTTTCGGAAAGTATTTAGAAGCACGTGCTAAAACACAAACAACAAATGCGTTAAGTAAATTGTTGAATTTACAAGCTAAAGAAGCACGTATATTACGCAACGGTGAAGAGACTATGGTTCCTTTAAGTGAGGTAAAAGAAGGAGACTATTTAGTTATCAAACCAGGAGAAAAAATACCAGTAGATGGCAAAATAATTAAAGGTATGACTTCAATTGACGAGTCAATGTTGACAGGTGAATCTATTCCTGTTGAAAAAATGCAAAATGATAATGTTATAGGATCAACAATGAATAAAAATGGAGCAATTACTGTTGAAGCAACAAAAGTTGGTAAAGATACAGCTCTTGCCTCCATTGTTAAAGTTGTCGAAGAAGCGCAAGGTTCTAAAGCGCCAATACAAAGACTAGCAGATATTATTTCTGGATATTTTGTACCTATCGTTGTAGGTATCGCGATTTTCACATTTATTATATGGATTTCATTAGTTCAGCCGGGGCAATTTGAACCAGCCTTAGTTGCTGCAATAGCAGTATTAGTTATTGCTTGTCCTTGTGCGTTAGGCTTAGCTACGCCTACTTCTATAATGGTGGGTACCGGAAAAGCTGCTGAAAATGGCATTCTATTTAAAGGTGGAGAACACATTGAAGGTACACATGCTATTAATACAGTTGTTTTAGATAAAACTGGCACTATAACAAATGGCACACCTGAAGTCACTGATTTTAGTGGAGATGATCAAACATTACAATTATTAGCTAGTGCAGAAAAAGGTTCTGAACACCCACTAGCTGAAGCTATCGTAAGTTATGCTAAAGAAAAATCATTAGAATTTTTAGAAGTAGATCATTTTGAAGCTATACCAGGGCGCGGTATAAATGCAACAATTGATGGTAAAGAACTTTTTGTTGGAAATCGAAAACTAATGAGTGAAAAAGGAATCCGAACTAATGAAGCTGAAACAAATCTCGCTCAATTTGAAAAAGAAGGAAAAACTGCAATGCTTATAAGCGTAGATAACGAATTGAGAGGGGTTGTCGCTGTAGCCGATACAGTTAAAGATACTGCCCAACAAGCTATTCAAAAACTTCATGAATTAGGTATTGAAGTTGCTATGTTAACTGGTGATAACAAACGTACCGCACAAGCAATAGCAAAACAAGTTGGTATAGACACGATTATTGCAGAGGTTTTACCAGAAGAAAAAGCTTCTAAAGTAGCAGAAATTCAATCTGAAGGTAAAAAAGTAGCTATGGTTGGAGATGGTGTCAATGATGCTCCAGCACTAGTTAAAGCAGATATTGGTATTGCCATTGGTACAGGTACAGAAGTTGCAATCGAAGCTGCTGATATAACTATTTTAGGAGGAGACCTTTTATTAATTCCAAAAGCAATAAAAGCAAGTAAATCTACAATTCGTAATATTCGCCAAAATCTATTTTGGGCGTTTGGTTACAATGTTGCAGGTATCCCTATAGCAGCAATTGGTCTGCTAGCACCTTGGGTTGCGGGAGCAGCAATGGCTTTAAGTTCTGTAAGTGTTGTCACAAACGCTTTACGTCTAAAACGTATGAAATTATAAGAATCTTATATTTCTTGAAAGGAGGTGACAACATTGACTAACGAAGTTATTAATGTAGAAGGTATGAGCTGTGACCATTGCAAGCATTCAATTGAAAAAGCATTAAATGGATTAGATGGTGTAACATCTTCAGAAGTAAGCTTGGCGAATGGGAATGTGGAAGTTGAATTTGATGAAAATCAAGTAGCTTTCAACGACTTTAAAGAAGCTATTGAAGATCAAGGTTACGATGTAATTAAATAATTTAAATAGTTGGGCATATCGTTTAATGATATGCCCTTATTAAAAATTAAGGAGGATAAAAATATGAATCATAATCATGAATATCATTCAAACAAACCCGAAATTAAAGCAAATGTTGTATATAGAGACGGTAATATAGAAATTACGTTAGAAGATGAATTTAATAATGCCCCATTATTAGATACTATGCATGAAAAAGAAATGCATTTCGTTTTCATGCATAGTATCTAATGACATGGAGAAATATTACCACCTACACCCTCAAAAAAAGCATGAAGGTTTATTTATAATTAACCAACAATTAGAGCCAGGAACTTACCATGCTTTTGTTGATGTTACACCAAAAAACCATGTGTATTACGTTCATCCTATTGAACTGCAAATTGGAGATAAAATAACCTCTAAAACATCTTTAAATTCTGATAAAAATTGGGTGAAAGTTAACAAAGGAGTTCATGTAACTTTAAATTCTATAAATGCTAAAGAAGATGAACATGTCCCTTTAACTTTCAATACAGAATTAACACCCCAACCTTATTTAGGAGCTTTAGGACATGTGATTATATTTGATGAGCAATTAACTGATTATATTCATGTTCACCCAGAATCACCTGATTCTACAACCTTTTATGCTCATTTTCCTAAAAAAGGGATGTATAAAATTTGGGCAGAATTTAAATTTAATGATGAAGTGCATAGATTTACTTATAATATTAAAGTTGCATAAATCTATTAGCAAAAGCTTAAAAATCAGTAAATTGTAAAGAGTTATTTAGATAATACAAAACGCTTTATAAAAAATCGAAAATTGATGAAGAAAGTATCAAAAAATTGTAGTGGTTGTTTATATTGCAACATTCACTGAATTTTTATAGTTAATAATCTATTATTTAAGGAGTAATTTATTGATTAAGTTTGAATATTTTGAGGAGAAAGATTTTGATTTATTAATAAACTGGATAAACTCTCCTGAACTTTTAGTCAAATGGGCAGGTACAGATTTTAATTATCCCCTAGATGAAGAACAATTAAAGGAATATATTATAGACACAAATAAAGAAAATGCTAGTAAAATAATTTATAAAGTTATCATTGAAGAAAATAATTCAAAAAAAATTATAGGTCATATTGCTTTAAATAATATAGATTTTAAAAATTGTTCCGCCACTTTAGGTAAAGTTTTAGTAGGTGATCCGCAAATGCGTGGCCAAGGATTAGGCCCTAAAATAATAAAGAAATTATTGAAAAAGGCTTTTGAAGATTTGGGATTACACAGAATTGAATTAGGTGTTTTTGCCTTTAATAAATCAGCTATAAAAAGTTACAAAAAGATTGGATTTATAAAAGAAGGAGAAAAAAGAGACTTTAGAAAATTAAATGGAGAATATTATAATTTATGGCAAATGAGTATGTTAGAAAGCGAATGGTCTTGAATAATTTTAAACAAAAATAGCCCTCTTATTTTAATAAGAGGGCTATTTTTGTTTATTTAGAGCGTACCCTAATCGAACCATTATCGATGCTAGCAAAACAGTATTTCTGTATGTATGATTAGAGTACTAAAAATGATCGTTTTTGACACAAAACCTCTTAATATAAAATTAAGGGTGTGACTTTACCTGCTAATTTAGAATAACTTTTCTTGATAAATGATAAAGCTCAATACATTCACTATTCCATTTTATATTTTTCGAAATTCCATTGATAAATTATAAAAGATCCCCTCATTTTCATTAAAATCATTTAATTTTTCTAAACAAATGGCCACTCTCATTATTGTGGATATGAGAGTGGCCATAAATTTTATTTGTTTACTTGTCTATTTAACAAAGGGGATTCTCATTGCATTTATCAATCACTAACTAAATACTTTAAAGAACTAAAAGGATAATTTAATTTATCTCGATTTTAGTTCGTTACTTGTCATCCATTTATGATTTTTAACCATTTTGTCATTTTCAGTTGATCTATAATCAACTACATAAACAGTTGTCTTATTTACATCATCTATTTTTGCTTCTGCCCCCTTCATACCTGGCATATGGTCAGCTTCTAATTTAACTGTATCACCTTTCTTAAAGCCATTTTCAGGGGCATCGGCAACTTCTTCATTAACAACCCATTTATGATTACTGACCTTTTCATCCCCATTTGTGGGTGTATAGCTTACGACATAAGCATAAGTCTCATAAGCACCTTTTACAGTAGCTTCCGCATTTTTCATACCGGGCATATGTCCTGCTGTAATAGTAACTTCATCCCCTTTTTTAAATTTACTATCGTCTGTACGCTTCATATCATCTGGAGCCTTGCTTTCACTTTTATGTTCCATGTGTTCTTCTTCTTTTTGATCTTTAGAACCATTATTTTCTTCTTTACTACCCGTTGAGCAAGCTGATAATACTAATCCTGATGCTAATATAATAAATCCTAATTTTTTATACATATTTTAAAATTCCTTATTAATTATTTTGTTACTTTTACTTGTCCCATCATGCCATTATCTTCATGTTCAAGAATGTGACAATGGAACATATATGTTCCACTGTTTTTAAAAACAACTTCTATTTTGGCTTTTTGACCAGGTTTTAACGATATAACGTCTTTTTTTCCTCTCATATCTTTTGGAGGTGCTTTCCCATCCACTGATACAACTTTAAATTGGGTTCCATGGATATGAAAGGGATGCTTCATACCTCCCATTTTGTCTTTAACATTCTCAATTTCCCAAATCTCTTTTTGATTTTTCTTTTGTGTAAAATCTATTCTGTCAGGGTCGTACTTTTTATCATTAATAGTAACCTTATCATCCATACCTTCTAGTTTGATTTTCTTGTCTACTTTAGAAGTTGCCTCTTTATTATCTTTCGATTCTTTGTAATTTATTGGTAAAACCACGGTATCTTCGTTATCAACAAGATCAACTTCTTCACCTTTAATTTTAGATAAATCGACTATTATTTCTTTTCTTTCAGAAGGCGCTAGATTGATTTCATTTAACTGTTGTTTTTCCTCTAAATAACCACCATCAGAGGCAATGTATTCAAAACTTTGGTTGTTACTTAATTTAAGGTTTAAATCTCGAGCGTTAGAACCATTTAAAAGTCTTAAACGAACTTTTCCTTCTTTGGTTGTTAGTTTAGGGTTTACTTTCCCATTAACAACTACTGTATCACCTTGAGTTCCATCTATATCTTTTGTTTTTGAATAATTTAATTTTTTTGATATAAATGTTTTATCTTGAATAACTATCGGTAAATCATTTTCCCCATACTCATTAGGGTAATTTAAATTTTCATTATCTTCTATATATAATAGGCCAGATAATCCATTGTAAACTTGCTTAGCAGTATTTGGAGAAGGATGAGGGTGATACCATAAAGTGGCAGCTTCTTGTTCGACTTCAAACTTAATTATTTTTTCTTCCCCTGGTTTTATAACCTGAGAAGGGCCACCATCTACTTTTCCATCTACCTCAAGACCATGCCAATGAAATGTCGTATTTTCATCTAAATTATTAACTAATTTAATTTTTACTTTTTCACCTTTTTTAAGTTTTAAAGTTGGCCCTAGTATACTTCCATTATAACCTAAAGTATCAGAAAAGTTTCCTTTATAAAATTCTGTCTTCCCTTCCTGCGCCTTTAATATATAATTCTCATAACCATCTTTATCCTTTTCTGACTTTAAAACTTTAGGAAAAGTTATTTCATTTTCTCCTTGTGAAGAATTAAGTTTTTTTCTTTCATCATGTCCTCCCATATCCATTTCATCATGTCCTCCCATATCCATTTCATCATTCTGTTTTTGTTTGTCTTCTGTCATATTCATGTTCTGCTTACTTTCTGCTAATATATCATTAGATAATATAAGTAACATGGAAAACAAAGCAGCAAGAACTATAAATATATTTTTTTTCATCCGTTTTATACCTCTTTTATTTTAATTTTAAAGTAAATGCATTAATTGCTACGATAACCGTACTTAAAGACATTAACACTGCGCCTAAAGCTGGCGATAATATTAAACCAATAAAAGCTAATATGCCTGCTGCTAGCGGAACGGCGATAATGTTATACCCTGCACCCCACCATAAATTTTGAACCATTTTTCTCATTGTATTTTTTGAAAGGGATAAGAAATTGATAATATCAGAAGGATTACTTTTAACGAGTATGACATCCCCCGATTCAACAGCTACATCTGTCCCTGCGCCAATTGCCATACCAATATCTGCCCTAATAAGGCTAGGCGCATCATTGATACCATCTCCAACCATCATAACTTTGCTACCATCATTCTGATAATCTTGGATAATACTTTCTTTATCTTCAGGCATCAATTGTGCGTGAATGTTACTAATACCTAATTCTTCAGCCACTGTTTGTGCCACTTCTTTATTATCGCCTGTAAGCATGACTGGCGTAATGTTTCTCGATAATAAATCGGAAACCATTTGTTTTGAACTTTCTTTAATTTTGTCGCCTTGTGCGATAATACCAATAACTTGTCTGTCATGAATTAGATAACTAATAGAGTTACCTTGTTCAGCAAGATTCTTAAATTGTTCTCTATTATAGTCAAAATTGCTTTTATCGAGATAAGAAACATTAACTATTTTGAGTTTTTTATTATCAACTGTGCCTTCTAACCCTACACCTGGAATATTATTAACTTCTTGAGGAATAGCATATGAAATATTTTTGCCTTTAGCAAAATCAACAATACCAGTGGCAAGTGGATGATTAGAATTACTTTCTAATGAAGCAAATAGACTCAATATTTCTTCATTATTTAACTCGTCTGTAAAACTTTCATAGTGATTCACTGAAAAGTTACCTTCAGTTAGTGTCCCAGTTTTATCCATCATGATGTAATCAATGTGTTGTGCGATTTCTACAGATTCTCTGTTTTTAATGATTAAACCATTATGTGCGCCTATAGAGGTAGAACGTGCTGTAACTAAAGGTATTGCCAAGCCTAATGCATGTGGACAAGCAATGACTAATACGGTTACTAGCCGTTCAAGTGCGAAATCGACGTTGTTTTGAATAAGCATCCATACAATAAATGAAATCAGGCCAATACCTACTGCAAAGTAAAACAAATAACCTGCGACTTTATCAGAGAGGAGTTCAGCTTTTGACTTATCGTTTTGAGCTTGGTTAACAAGACCCATAACTTGAGATAGGTAGCCATTTTCACCCGTAGCAGTCACTTTAACTTGTACTGTACCTGAACCATTAATTGAACCTCCAATAACATCATCATTATGAGTTTTATGAACTTTTTTTGATTCGCCAGTAACTAATGATTCGTCAATTGATGTTTCTCCTTGAACAATGATTCCGTCTGTGGGTATACTTTCGCCTGCTCTGACTTCCACAATATCGTCAATATGAATATCTGATATTTTAACTTCTTCTCGTTGATTGTTATCAATCAGCTTCACTGCAGTATTAGGTAAAAGTTCTGCCATTTTCTTCAGTGCATTGCCTGCATTACCTACTGCGTTCATTTCAATCCAATGACCTAATAACATGATTAAAATTAAAGTCGCTAATTCCCAGAAAAAGTCCATTGTATGTGTGGATGAACCACTGAAGTTATTCATATAAAAGGCGTATAAACTATAAATATAAGCTACTGAAATACCTAGAGCAACAAGCGTCATCATTCCAGGTTTTTTAGTTGAAATTTCATCTTTAGCCCCTGATAAAAATGGCTTTCCTCCGTAAAAGAATAAAATTGTAGCAAGAATTAATACAATCCAATCTGACCCTGTAAATGAAATTTGAAACGGTAATTTAACTCCCATCATGGGCGATAAAATAATAATCGGTATCGCAAAAATCAAAGAAATAAAGAATTTACTTTTAAAATTTCCATGATGGTGATGTTCATGATTACCATGACTAGTGTGATTTTCATGTTCTTGATGACTATGATGCTCATGATTACCATGACTAGTGTGATTTTCATGTTCTTGATGACTATGATGCTTATGATTTTGGTGTTTTTTGTTATTCGACAAAATTAAACCTCCTAATTTTATATTTTTAAAGATAGTAATAAGACAATTTGAGTATAACATATACGGTATAGGGGTATATACCATTTGACTTTTTTATTTTGTAGTGTACAGAAAATAACCATTTTCTGTACACTCTCTTTTTATGTCTAAATAAGTATGTATTACATAGAATTATGTGTTCAAAAACCCAACAAAAAATCTATGTTCACAAAAGACCTTGTGATTAAGTTATGGTACACTGAAGATGTATATAGGAGGTTTGTATTTTGAAAATAGGTTATGCAAGAGTTTCAACTGGATTACAAAATTTAAATTTACAGGAAGATCGATTAAATACACATGGTTGTGAAAAAATATTTAATGACCATATGAGTGGTTCAAAAAGTAAAAGACCTGGTTTAGATAAAGCAATTGAATTTGCGAGGTCAGGAGATACCATTGTTGTTTGGAGACTAGATAGACTAGGACGTAACATGGAGGATTTAATCACATTAGTGAATGAACTTAACGAACGAGGCGTGAGTTTTCATAGTTTAGAAGAAAATATAACGATGGATAAATCAAGTTCTACAGGACAATTATTATTTCATTTATTCGCAGCATTTGCAGAGTTTGAACGGAATTTAATTTTAGAACGTTCTTCAGCTGGACGAATTGCAGCTCGTGCCAGAGGACGTTATGGTGGAAGACCTGAAAAATTGAATAAAAAAGACTTAAATTTACTCAAAACACTTTATGATAATGGCACCCCCATTAAAACAATTGCAGAACAATGGCAAGTTTCACGTACAACAATTTATCGTTACCTCAATAAATTGGAGGACAAGGAAGATGAAAAACAAGGAGAAGTATCTAACTAATTTTTCTGAAGCCAAACGTAAAAAAGCTACTCAAAAGTACAATATTATAAAACCTTTTATCCTAGGCGAACAATCTTTATCAAGTATTTCTAAAAGTAAAGGGATTGCGTTAAGCACCCTTTATAGGTGGAATAAGTCATATAAAGAACAAGGACTTAAAGGACTAATCTATGCGACAAGAGCTGATAAAGGAACACGTAAAATAGAACCAAAGATAATTGATGAAATTGAACGCCTTGCGCTTATGAATAAAAGAAATAGTATAGCCACAATTCATAGGAAAATCACTAATTACTGTAAAGAAAATAATTTTGATATACCAAGTTATAAACAAATTTATAGTGTTATTAAAGCAATGCCTAAGTCTGTTATTGATTTCTCTCATCAAGGTGAAAAATACTATCAAAATAAGTACGATTTAATACAAATTAGAGAATCCTCGAGACCCAATGAAATATGGCAAGCAGACCATACTTTGCTAGATATCTTTATATTAGACCAAAAAGGTAATATCAATAGACCGTGGCTAACTATAATTATGGATGACTATAGTCGTGCAATTGCAGGCTATTTCTTAAGTTTTGATGCCCCCAATGCTCAAAACACAGCATTAACACTACACCAAGCAATATGGAATAAGAATGATACCAACTGGCCAGTGTGTGGTATACCCGAAAAATTCTATACAGATCACGGAAGTGACTTTACCTCAAATCACATGGAACAAGTCGCTATTGACTTGAAAATAAATTTGATGTTTTCAAAAGTTGGTGTCCCTCGTGGTCGTGGAAAAATAGAACGCTTTTTTCAGACAGTTAACCAAACTTTCTTAGAACAACTGCCTGGATATATAAACAATAATGATACTCCTAGTAATCTAATAGATTTTCACAATTTTGAAGAAAAACTACGTTACTTTTTAATTGAAGATTATAATCAAAAAGAACATAGTGCTATTCATACCACGCCTATCAGTCGTTGGAATAGTAATCACTTTTTCCCTAATATGCCAAGTAGCTTAGAACAACTTGATTTATTATTGTTGGAAATACCTAAATCTAGAAAAGTTCATTCAGATGGCATTCATTTTCAAGGTTTTCGATACAGTAATACTAATCTAGCAGCTTATGTAGGTGAATATGTACTGATTCGTTATAACCCAAATGATATGGCTGAAATACGTGTGTTTTATAGAGATGAATTTCTTTGTACTGCTATATGTCCAGAAATAGCTGATTACTCCATAGATATAAAAGACATACAGCACGCTCGTAGTCAGAGAAGAAAACACTTAAAACAAAATATTGCTAGTCCAAGTACCACAGAATTAATTAAGGAAGAAAAAAATTGTGGTTATTCACCTCAAGAAACGACTAAAAACGTCAAAAAATTAAAGAGGTATCGTAATGACTAAAAATCAGAATTTTATTGAAACGAAAGAGTATAAACGGTTTGCTGAATTTTGTGACGCTTGCATTAAATATCAATATATTGGTATCTGTTATGGTCAACCTGGAGTTGGGAAAACTTTATCTTCAAGATATTATACAAATTGGGATACAATCGAAAAACAAGTTAACCATAGAGGTTGGGAAGATCTAGCTAGTAAAACGACCGATGACATACTATCGGTGGATAAAATATTTTATACTGCACCAGCAGAAAAACAAACTAAATTAAGGAATGATTTATATAGTATTACTGCAAGCATTGATTTGGGTCAAAAATTACATGTTGTAAATAAGTATGGACATGAACATAGTAAACATTATAGTGATATGTTTAAATATATTGATTTAATTATAGTAGATGAGATTGATCGCCTTAAAGTGCAACATTTAGAGCAATTAAGAGCTATTTATGATGAACATAATTTAGCAATGATATTTATTGGTATGCCGGGCATAGAGAAAAAACTATCTCGTTATCCTCAACTATATTCGCGCATAGGTTTTGCGCATGAATTTGATAATCTAAGTAAAGATGAGACGCATCATATATTAGAATATAAGTGGCAAGATTTAGGATTTGATTTAAAACTCGAAGACTTTACTGATTATGAAGCAATAACGACGATTATTAAAATCACAAAAGGGAATTTTAGGCTGATTCATCGTTTATTTGCGCAGATAGACAGAATTATGGATATAAATGGTTTAGATAAAATAAGTACAGAAGTTGTAGAAACAGCTAGAGATAGTTTAGTTATAGGTATTCGATAATAGAAAAAGCAACGCATTTTAATATAGTGCGTTGCTTTTCTCATTTATTAGGTAAAGTCATTCTCATATATCGAATAAAGTGACACTCTTAATATTAAGTTAAGAGGTTTTGTGTCAAAAACGATCGTTTATAACGCAATCATGATGAGAGTATTAATACAGTTAATTATTTGAAATACTTTAGTTTACATAATCGATGATTATCAGAAGTTATTTAAGATAAGAGTGTGTCATTACAGTCTAAAGTAATGACACACTCTTTCAATATATAAAATACTAATACTTATTTTTTTCCAAAAATTCACCTAACACTTCATCAACTATAGCTTTTATAGATGTATCTTTATCTAATGCCATTTGATTTAGTCTTTTTTTTATATCAGTGTCCACTCTCATAGTCGTACTTTTAGATACCGGTTTATAATTTTCCGTATATTTTACCTCAGATGTATCTATGTTATCTAAAAATCCTGCCATAAATATCACTCACCTTCAATTAATCTAATTCTATCAACTAATTCTTCGTAGACTTTGTTAAACATATGTATAACTTTTTTGTCATGCATATCTTTATCTTTTATTCCATCAGCGGCAAATTTTTTTATTCTTTCTCTTTGATATATCTGGTTCTCAAAGAGTGCTTCAGAAAATGCTGATTTAGACATATCTAATATCTGTTTATCTACACGTCCACTTTTTTTAATTAATACTGGAACAGCGCCAACCAATTCAAATGATAAATCTGATTCTTTTTTTCGATCCCTTAAAAAATTAACAAATGAAAGACTACTTTCATAAGCAGATTGTTGTGTTTGAAATACCATTAAAATGTAATCACTTGCGTAAACAGCATTATTAGTGAAATCAGAGTTAATAGTAGGTGGTACATCAATAAATATATAGTCAAAATCGTGAATTTCTTTAATTTTTTCAACCACATTTTTTAAAATATATCTTTTCTTTATAATATCTGTCTTTGAAATGATATCGGATAAGTTAGCCAAAGATGAATCAGCTGGTAATAGTGATAATTTGGAAGTTAATTTCACAATACTTTGATCTATATTTCCATTTTTTAGCATGTTTATAAATGAAATCTTTTCGTCCTCAAATTCTGGATAAGTTCTTTTCATAATTTGAGTTGCATTTCCCTGAGGATCAAAATCTATTAAAAGTACTTTTTTATCATAATTTTCAGATGCAATATAAGAAAGTAACGTGGCTACTGTTGTTTTACCTACACCACCTTTAAAATTTCCAACTGTTATTATACTCAAAATAATACCTCCCATTTACTATGTCTTTGTTCTTTACATTAGTTCACTATCCTAATTGTTTTTGTTACATGTAACATGTTACTGTTAAAATTATTTTTTTTCAATCCTTACTTACTATGTCTTTGTTCTTTACATTAGTTCACTATCCTAATTGTTTTTGTTACATGTAACATGTTACTGTTAAAATTATTTTTTTCAATCCTTACTTACTATGTCTTTGTTCCTTACATTAGTTCACTATCCTAATTGTTTTTGTTACATGTAACATGTTACTGTTAAAATTATTTTTTTTCAATCCTTACTTACTATGTCTTTGTTTCTTACATTAGTTCACTATCCTAATTGTTTTTGTTACATGTAACATGTTACTTATAAGAAGTTACATAATTTATTGTTTCTTCTTATTTACTTTGTTACTATTAACTTAGATTTTAATAAAGTAAAAAGCGTTTAGTCGTTGGCCCGACTAAACGCTTTAGGTAATAAACGCTAACATATATACTCTAAATGATGCGTTGTTTATACAATAAGTACATATAATTATATAGTATAAACAATATGACTTCAAGAATGAGATATTATTAAATATAATAACGCGTCTTATTACCTCTATCTAAATATGAAAAAGAAGAGGTTTATATTATGTCAAAATTCAAAAAAATTTCTGCTAGTGAATTTGAAACATCTCGTTTTTACCAACTCCCAAAATTTTTATTTGAAGATGATTATTTTTCTAAAATGACAACTGACGCAAAGGTTATGTATGCTCTATTAAAAGATCGTTTTGAATTATCCAAAATCAATAACTGGATTGATGAAGAAAATAATATATATCTACTATATACAAATAAGCAATTATGTTCCATTTTACAATACGGAGAACCTAAAATTATCAAATTGAAAAAAGAGCTAGAAAAATTCAATTTAATTATAAATGAAAGACAAGGACTAAATAAACCTAACAAAATATACCTTTTAGAACCTAGTTATGACAAGGAACTAACAAATCGTAAGTTCCAGAACAAACAAATTGTTAGTTCAAGAACTAACGAAAATATAGTTCAAGAACTAACAATTTGTAAGTCTAATGATACTGAGAATAATGATACTGACTATAAAGAAACTGAGAATAATGATACGTATGATATGAATGATAATGAACATATAACTAATCACAATATATATCATTCAAATCATGCTAATCATCAATATAATGAATTTAATAAAAATGCTTTGAAATATCAATTACTTCAAGAAATTCCGGCTCAACTTCAAACATATTTAAGTAACTTTGAAGTTAATGAAATACGAATTATTAAAAGTGTCATACTTAAAGCTAAAACATCATTTAATAATGAGAAGAATACAATATACATGTTAGAAGACATTGAATTTGAAATGATTAATGTGCTTAAACGTTTTAAAGCAACTTTAATTCAGAAAAGTGAAAGTGTCGAAATGATGCAAGGTTATTTAATGCGTTCAGTTAAAACAGAACTCGAAGAAATGCACTCCTTAAATATGCGCCGTCAAAACGCGCCACAAAACCATATATTCGACACATCACACTATTTGTGATTGGACGTATGTCGTCTTGAATCTAAATATTTCGCAAAAAAATAAGTCCGTTGGATAATCAAATCTAAATAAGATAGATGATGTTGTCGCGCATACATTACTAAATCTTGAAATTCTATAAAATCTTGGTCTTCAATCATATCAATAATGTTACTAAACACTTCAGACTGACCTTGATCTAATAAAAATTTATTTAAGTCAAACCCACAACCACTTTCAATATCATTGACATCATAAGGTGTTTTATCTGGATTAGAGGCATGAATAAAATAATCAAACATGCCCTTAGGTGACATAATAATTTCAATATGGCTCGGTGTATTTAAGTGTTGCTGAAGTAATTCAGAAATTTGAGAATAACTTTTTAAAGAATCAAAGAATAAAGCACCGTGTTTATGTGACTTCTTAATTTCTCCTGTCGATCGATCAATATCTTGATTATGCCACGGACTTAAAATATAGGGGATATGCATTTGTTCCAAAATATCTCGATAGTTAGATGGCGTGCTTTCTTCATATATTAAGAAAGCCCACTTATTCGAACGTTTATCTTTCGTCATAATGGACATCCTTTCTGTGATTATTGATTAATGATGCCATGGGGGTCGTAGTAACCCCATGGCACTGTTAATAAACACAAGCGCTTGTGTTTATCACTTCGTGTACCACAGCGCATGTGTTTATTAACGTTTGTGACCTATAAACCATAGATAACGATGATGTCGTTGAGATGCTGAAAAGTAGTAATTAGGATGCATGTTGGTAATCTCTTCATGAATCTGAGGTTCAATGGTCTTTAATATTTCATGTGCCTGTTGCTTGCGAGGAATTTTAATCGCTACACGAACTTCATTTTGACGAACATCAACAATCGATTTTCCCACGACTTTATTAAAATAGCGTTCAACAGAATTTGTTTTAGTTTCGCCTGTTTGTTGCCAATCTTTTGATGATGTTGTGTCAATATCTTGTTTAAGATAATGTCGTAAAACCATTGTGTGATAGACAGATTTAATATGACTCGTAATTTGATCCTTCAATAAACGAATGATTAAATCGATAACCATTAATATCAATACTAATCCTAACAAGTAAAATGTAAGTTGATATAAACCGTTTGAAATGACTGTGATATAGTATGTGACACTTTGCATATCGATGATATCGATTTGAGATATAGCGATGTTCAATAGGTCAAAGAGTTTACTAAACATCACTGTCAAAATAGCAAATAAGAACAAGGAAATGATAATATCATACACACGCATGAAGTAGGTTTTCTTCATCACAATACACCTGCCTTCGTATAGTAAGTGGGACATAACAGGGGTAAGACTTGATAGGGAGATTCACTATCAATCACTTGAATCAGTCCCGTCCCTTTACCAATGGGTATCACAATACCTTCAGGGTCTAAATCAGGGAATAAAAATTGTGTTGTTTTTTTATTAATATTACCGATTTGAATCAGCACGTTGAGTTGTTCTCTAACAGAAACAGGAATCGTTTGATGATCAAACCGTTGAGACACCAGTAATAAATGGACTTTGGTTGCACGACCCAATAAGGCAATTTGTGATAGTAATGAAAAGAATGCGTCTTTAATGGTTTTATTGACACCTTCAGCTAAGGCTAGTACTTCATCAATTACAATGGTTAGGTGCTCAAATTGATAGTTTGGATCATCATAAAGAATGGTTTGACGCTGTTGAATAATTTGAAGGCAATGACTTAAGTTTTCATTAATTTCAGATAAAAAATCAGACTTAGATCGATTTTGATGTGGATGAATGACAGTAATATCATGGATACGTGCCCATCGACTCGGTGTATCAAACTTAGGATCAACAATAATAAGTTTAGATATGGGTTTTAGTACACTTAATAAGTACGTCAGCATATATGATTTACCACTGCCTGAATTACCTGCGATCGCTATGGATGTAATGTTTTGATAGTTTAACGTTAATTGTTTCATGATTGGAATTTGTTGATGTTTTAGTGTAGAAGTGAATTGATCTAAATCCGTAATCACTAAGCGTTCAGATATACCTTCTTGCCATGGAAAAAACAATGCACGTTGCGTGTGAATATCATCTGTGTCCATAGGAACGAAATACGCGGAGTTTTGTTTTAACAGTGTGAATTTGGGATATAATGCTGCACTCGCGATAAGAAATATTTTTTGATATAAGTTATCATCAATAATGTAGCCTGCAGGCAGGCGAGGAAGAAAGTAAAAACCTTCTTCCGTAACCTTGCAGGTAAAACTATTGGTATAACTAGTTTCGCCTTCCATCATTGACCCCAGTGCCATATTTAAACTTTGTAGGAGATATTGTTCGAGCTCTTTGGCTGTCATTATTTAACCTCCTTCAGATCTGAAGCTTTGAAGTAAACATCATATCGGATTTCACAAGCTTCTAGATTATCAAAAGTGATAACGCTCATATAATTCGGTAATCTCACTTCATTTTCGAATTTGACTGTGAAGGGGGGTAAACCTTCTTGAACAAACCAAGCTTTATACGCAATGATTTCCCCAGTCGGTTGGTTATTCTCAAAACGCTGTTGTGGATAAAGTTCTGTACTTAAGCTATAAATCGGCTTTTTATGATCAATGTAGTTAGACGCTATTTCAGTTGAATAGCCGCCTTTTTTGAAATTGGCTTGAATTTTCATGTGAAACATCCTTTCTATCCTATTGATGCGCATCATTTAGGAAATGTAAATAGAATTAATCAAAGATATCTGAGATTGATTAAATTTTCGCAAATGAAATGATAAAATAATAGGTGAAAAAATTTATTCGGTTTTTGGAGGTAATAGCGTGATTATCATTAATAACAAAGGTATCAATGATTTTGACTTTAGTTTTTGGATGAATAATCAATTAACTGCGGACAATATCGATGAAATTTTAGAAGCGTCTGATTTAAGTATGGAACAAGAATTTTTTAAAGATAATTATAAAAAAATTTTGGATATAGATGGTAAACAGGAAAGATGGTATTCTCTGGAAGAAGCTGCGTATATTATTAATGGAAATTATTTTTCAATTTATGAAGAAGATAGCAAAAAGCGAAATGTCACAACGGATTATGTTAAAAATAAAAGTAATAATATCTTAAATAATATACAAAATAGAACAAACCAAAATTGGAATGAATATCATTATCCCCAAAAAAGAAAGTTTGCATTCAAAAAAGCAAAGTATGTCAATGAAGATATGATCGATGAAATATTAAGAGATGATGTAACAAAACCTGAAAAAATAAAACAAGGTAATATATCAATCGCAGAGTTGTTACCTAACCAAAATAGAATAGCGGAATATATTAGATATAATGATTATATATATAATAAAAGTATAATGATAGATTATCTAAATCAATTAAGTAATACGCTGGCACAATCATTGGATGATGTACGTAATTTTTCAAATAAACTATCTCTCTTTAAATCTGTTATCAAAGTTTCTAGAGAAGCAGCAGAAAATATACACAGGAGTCAAGATATAGATAATAAAGAGAAGTATGAACTTCTGAAAAAAGAATATAGTAATTTATTAGAAAACTGCCTACGTTTTTCTAATAAATATTTAGATATACTAGACATAAAAAGTATTTTCAATATTTATGATACTAAGAAAATAGTCTTAAATATGTCTGATTATACAAAAATGTGGGAAATTACGGATGTTAATAATGAACAACCGATAAAGAATGATTTACAAAAATTTGTTGATTTGAAAAAGAAGAAGTATTCAAATAATGTACATTGGAGTAAAAATAAAATACTTAAACAATTAAATGAAATTGAAGTTAATCCTGTTGTTTTAAAAGAAGGGATTAGTGAAATAGAACGCGTGGCAGAGTGGATGTATAGAAATAAAACAAAAGTTGTTTATGGAATTATAAATAAAGAATTTGATGATGTTTATGAGCTACTTAACGGTATATTGAAGTCTGAATATACAAAACTTATGGGGTATATGAGAATATGGTATAACTAAAGCAAAAATTTATAAGTATTAATAAACTTTTATACACTTTAATTGGAGGAGTTAATGTGTATTTTAGAAATTTGGATTTCTTGATCGATCTATCTAAAATTTTTAACGAATTAGGCATTTTTTCAATAATATTCATTATATATGCTATTATTCAATTTCTAAGTAAAAAAATTTATATAAAAAACAAAAAAGGAAATGTTAAAAACACTGGTGAGCAATATAATGTTATACATATTTATAACATTAATGGCATTAATGTACTTGTTAGCAATGATTATTAAATCACTCAGTGCATATCCTAAAGAAGAAGTAATTAAATATATAACAGATTGGGATAAAATCAGTTTACCAATTATCATACTTATACTTTATTCGTCTTTATTTCCTATTTTTATACTTCCATTTGTAGGTAAAAGACGTAGAAAAAACTATTTTGTAGAAATTGTAAATAATTATATTATTAAAAGAGAAATTATAGATAGAGTGAAAATTAATGATAGAGATAAATTAATTCTAAAAGATGCGTTAGGGTATCAGACAGAAAAAGATGTTACAGGAATAACAGATTTAAAATTTAGTACATCCCAGAAAAAATATTGGTTAACGTTAGAAGACATTAAAATAGCTATGTGGAATATAAGAGATAAACATATAATATTAAAAATAATCGTATGTTTAATAGCATGGGGGATTCCTACAGGATACTTTATTTGGAATTTTATAAGTGTAATTGAAGATCAGGATAAAATAATGCACGCAAAAGATATATTTATGTATATAGGTCTTTTTACATTACCATTCTTGGTAACTGTTGAATTATGTGTAATTGCAGTTGTTATTACTAATAGCCTATTTAAAAAGAAAAAATAATATGTGCATTAACTTAAATTAGTATCAACATAAGTACACTTATCAGAAGTTACCTATCACCGTATATTCGGAGATGATATAATAGTGTAGTCGCCTATCTCTGGCGTCAAATTGACGTAGAGAGGAGGTGCATACGCAATGACCGACATCTTTGTAAACATCATGACCACAGCAGCAAGTGGTTGTATTGTTGCTTTATTTGCGCATTGGCTACGCAATCGCAACGATAAATAGGCGACTAGTCACACCAAAAAAATCCCCTAACTACTGGCATAGTTAGGGGATTTGGTGCATACATGCACGACATCTTTGTTAATGATATTATAACATCATAGTAGATAAGAATGCAAAGTAAATAATTAGTTCGTTAAGTCTATACTATACATTACAATGTTTTAGCAAGCACTAATTATTTTCTTTGTTTTTATTACGTCTTTCATTTGCCTTTGAATTTAATGCTTTTTTGAATTTTCTATGAGATTCCATAGAAGTATTTAAAAAGATATTTATCATATTGTCTGTACGATTTCCCTTAACAAATTCAGAAATGAACTGAGTTTGTGGCATTCTTTTTGGAGAATTGCGTTCTTTTTGCAATTTAGTAATCTCTTCTTTAATGTACACTCTTGTAATCAAATCAAGGCTAGATGTTTGATTGTAAGTAGTGAATAATTTTGGAACTAATAAAGTTTCTTTGTTATCAAAAAGAAATGGGGTGAATGTATATTCTTCCCATCTACCATAAATAGAAAAATAGTAATATGTCTCAGTGTTTTGGGAAAGAAAACTTCTCATTTCTGGAAAATCACGAAGTATAGATTTGTTAAAATCAATTATAATATTCATAATTATATTGATTGTTAAATCTGATAACTTGTCTCCACCAAAATTTTTGATTAGTGGTGTTTTTTGTGGAATTGTTAATTCATCATCATTCAAAATAATTGAAAGAATATCTTTATCCATAAATATCTTAATAAGCTCAGGTGCTGTAGTCCCTTTTCCAGAATTACCTTTTTTAGAAAATCCTAAACGTAAGTGATTCGGCTCTGAAAAGTGAGAAAATAGTTCTTGGAATTCTTCACGCTTTTTTTGGTCTGAAAAATCACTCTGATGTATCTCAATAATTTTCTTGAAAAAAACGTCGATTTGTTTTTTGGCTTTTTGGGCCAAAAAACAAATTTCTCCAGTTTCTCTATTAGATATTAGTTCAATAAGATTTGGGTCCACATATTGAAGTGTATCTTCCTCAATAGAAATATTTAAATAGTTAACTTCTTTAGGGTCGTGCTTCAGTTTATTACATAATAACGTCATTCTATATATCATCCTTATAATTTTAATATTTTTATTTACTTCTAATGTAGGATGATGTATTATTGTAATTGTCGATTTACAAAAAACATCTCTAAATTAAAAGCATCTTCTGATGTATAGATAGACTTAACTAGAGTATTATAACATACTTTTTGTGTTATGTAAATAAAAGCATCTGATCAATAATTATTGATCAGATGCTTTTATTTTTATATTGATCATTAACCTTCTTTAATGATTTGGAGCTTCAATTTGTTTATATATATTATCAAGAAACTTATATTATTAAGGGTACACCCTAACCATACAAAAAGAATTGTTGAAATTATAACAATTAAAACGTATGATTAGGGTGTATATTTATTATGGAGTGAAGATGAATGATTATAGGTTATGCGAGAGTATCATCGATAGATCAAAATTTAGAAAGACAATTGGATAATTTAAAGACGTTTGGTGTGGAGAAAATCTTTACAGAGAAACAGTCGGGAAAGTCAGTGGAAAATAGACCTGTATTTCAAGAAGCACTCAATTTTGTCAGAATGGGAGATCGATTCGTTGTGGAATCTATTGATCGTTTAGGACGTAACTATGATGAAATTATTGAAACTGTGAATTATTTAAAAGAAAAAGACGTTCAGTTAATGATTACCAGCTTACCTATGATGAATGAAGTAATTGGCAATCCATTACTGGATAAGTTTATGAAAGATTTAATCATTCAAATATTAGCAATGGTTTCAGAACAAGAGAGAAATGAAAGTAAACGTCGACAAGCGCAAGGGATTCAAGTTGCGAAGGAAAAAGGCGTATATAAAGGGCGCCCTTTACTTTATTCACCAAATGCTAAAGACCCACAGAAACGTGTTATTTATCATCGCGTGGTGGAAATGTTAGAAGAAGGCAAAGCGATTAGTAAGATTGCGAAAGAAGTTAATATCACAAGACAAACAGTTTATAGAATTAAACATGATAAGGGATTATCTTGATAAATTGATTGTCAATGCAAATGAGCGTCTCTCACAGTGTCTCTGCATATCGTTCAATTACACCTATTTGTCCTAATAAGATACCTGAACCAACAGCGAGCAGTATAATCAAGGTTTGAAACTTTTCTAATATTCCGATAAACGCACCTCTTTTCCATTTGAAATTTTTTATAAGATGAACCTTTCTGCAAACCAGTATAAGATAGTCTATCAATGATTGTCTTGAGTGCCAATTGAAGTAATAGAAAAAAGATAAATTTGGTGGTACTCATCATTACGAATATATTGACAATAGTGCTAAACATTTTTAATATATGAGTATATATAAATATAACCATATTTATATTAAGAGCTACCATTATGATTAGTAAGAGGTGAGCCATCATAAAAGATATTAACGAAAACAAAATTGTTGGTAATAAAAAAGGTCTTGATGAAGAAACTTTATTTGTTGTATCCCAAACTTTCAAAGCATTAAGTGATCCAACACGAATCAGAATACTGAATTTGCTGTTTCTTAAAGAATATTCCGTAAATGAGATTGCTGAAAACCTACATTTAAGACAATCCACCGTTTCGCATCAATTACGCTTTTTGAAAAATTTGCGCTTGGTCAAGTATAGAAGGGAAGGTACGACTCTATATTATTCCCATGATGATGCCCATGTAATGAACATGTTGAAAGAAACAATCAACCATGCTCGTCACCATTGACCAAAAAATTATATAAACCCATCTATTATACCCATCTATAAATATTAATAGGAGATGATTGAATGAGTCATGAACATAACCATACACATGGTGCGAACAAAAAAACCTTGATGATCAGTTTCATAATCATCACAGGATATATGATTATCGAAGCGATTGGGGGAATTTTGACCAATAGCCTCGCCTTACTAGCTGATGCGGGCCATATGTTAAGTGATTCAATTTCCCTAGGTGTCGGTTTGTTGGCTTTTATACTTGGAGAAAAAGCGGCCGATTATAGTAAAACATACGGATATAAACGATTTGAAATTCTTGCAGCTGTATTTAACGGAGTTACTCTGGTACTGATTGCCATCTACATTTTCTATGAGGCCTATCAACGTTTTACAGATCCACCTGAAGTCGCCTCTACGGGTATGTTAATCATCGCAACTATTGGACTACTGGTAAATATTCTTGTAGCATGGATTCTCATGCGAGGCGGGGATACGAAGGAAAACTTGAATATACGTGCAGCATTTTTACATGTGATAGGCGATCTGCTTGGATCGGTGGGGGCCATTATTGCGGCTCTGATGATCCTCTTCTTCAACTGGGGCTGGGCAGATCCGTTGGCCAGTGTGATTGTTGCAGTGCTTGTATTGATAAGTGGGTGGCGTGTGACAAAAGATGCCGTTCATGTATTGATGGAGGGTACCCCTAAAAACGTTGAAATTGACGCAGTGATTAAAACCATAGAGAGCATTCCAGGAGTAAATAATATGCATGATCTACATGTATGGAGTATTACAAGTGGCCAAAATGCACTTTCATGCCATGTGGTGGTAGATGGTACCATTTCTATTCAGGAAAGCCAGGAAATTCTGAGAACAATTGAAGACGAGTTGGAAGATGAGAATATTGGACATGCAACGATTCAGATGGAGAGTGAAAACCACCCTCATAAGGATTCTGTAATGTGCAGGGATGATGATATTACGCATAGTCATGAACACTAAAAAATAGAATATACCACTATAATGATCAAAAATGTTAGCAAGATAACGATTTTGACCTATAAATTGAAGATTTTTAATGTATACGATTTTATTAACTGTTCATAGTATTAGATAGAAAGAAAAAATTCGAGCTTCTGAATATCGTGAATCGATTAATCTGCATTCTCGTTGGGCGGTTAGGTCTAGTGATCTCCTACAAGCCATTAATGAGGTGAAACCTCATATTATCCATTTTAGTGGGCATGGGTCATCTGAACATGACATCGTTTTAGAAACTGCAGAAGGCAAACCGAGTTTTTTATCTAAAGAAAAAGTGACCCTTTTAATGAAAACCATGTCAGAGTCCATCAAATTAGTTATCTTTAATAATTGCTTTTCCAACGGCCAAGCCGAAATGGTGACAGAGCATGTTGGTTTTGCTATTGGAATGAATGAAGCAATTCAGGACGAAGCAGCCAAAGAATTTGCTGCACAGTTTTATTCTGCCCTAGGATTTGGTCATACTGTCCAAAAAGCATTTGAACAAGGCAAATTAGCGCTTAGCTTAGAAGGAATTGAAGGGGATGAAATACCTGAACTCTATTCGAGAGAAGGGTTAGATCCTAATGAGCATATATTGGTAAAACCGGACTTTTAATAACCACTTAGTAAAGTAAAAAAAGTTACTTTACATGCCCTCACCGATTGGTAGTTACTAAAATACAAGGTATGGCTGATGTGAATAGATTAGTATCAGCCATACCCTTTTATAAGAAGAGACTTTATACCATCAATATTCCTTTACGTAACAATTCGAAAATCTTGTCCAATTTCGGGCATATGTCTATCTCTCCAAATCAGTGCAGCTATTTTCTTGTAAACTTTGATTTTTAAAAGGAAAGTGTATTAATCCATTGGTATCTTGACGATTTTATATTTGAAAGACCCTGAATCGAGCTAAAAAGTTGGTAATAGACAAAAGGTAAAACTAACAAGAAAGTAAAAGGTTTAATTGGATAATTTAAAGAAAAAATGTTATAATCACATTAACAAGTAGAATGTTATGCATGAAACACCGAACCCCCAATCTATGTCAGTAGATTGGGGGTTTTATATGGTGTATTGGTTTAGTCATCTAGTCATTTATCACGACTGTCCAACCAATAAGCGAACAATGTGATGATTACACCAACAATAATGGGTGCAATCAACAATTCAAATAGAATGCTATGCATGATGTCACCTCCTTCCATGCTATCAGCACAGAAGTTAACTAGATGACCGTTATAATTCTATCACATCACCTAATTTAAAAGAACACAATGTCTTATCAGATAAGTCAACTTAACTCGACTATACAGTTGCTCCCTCGATTACAAATTTATAAATTCGCAAAAGAAATAAATTACTAGGGGAAGACGTTTATCACTTTAAAAGATGGTTTACATCAGTTTAAAGCTTTATTTTGCATAGGATTTTAAGAGACCAGTAACCTCTGCATTAAGGTTACTGGTCTTATAATTTTCCTCCATACTTTAAAAACTTCTTCTCTTCTGGTTTTAGATGATATTTAAGGTTCTGTTGCAAAGTTGAATTTATAGTATAATTTTAACAAAAAGGAGTCTTCTGTATGAACTATTTCAGATATAAACAA
>NZ_JAESLK010000024.1:0-4867 GCF_017892585.1 Staphylococcus sp. GDY8P57P
TAGAATTTTTCGGGTATACCACATACTGGCCAATTGGTATTATTCTTATTCCATATTGCTTGGTGTAGTGTTAATGCTGTGTTTTGAGCATTAGGAGCATCAAAACTTATAAAGTAGCCTGCAATTGCACGACTATAGTAATGGTTAGCCATGGTCTATTGATATTACCTTTTTGATCTAATATATAAATATCTAGCAAAGTATGGTCGGCTTGCCATATTTCATTGGGTCTTGAGGATTCTCTTATTTGTATTAAATCGTACTTATTTTGATAGTATTTTTCACCTTGGTGAGAGAAATCAATAACAGACTTAGGCATTGCTTTAATAATACTATAAACTTGTTTATAACTTGGTTTATAAAAATTATTCTCTATACAATAATTAGCGATTTTCCTATGAATCGTAGCAATACTATTTCTTTTATTCTTGAGTGCAAGGCGTTTAATCTCGTCTATTATGTTTTGTTTTAATTTATGCTCACCTTTATCAACTCTTGTATTATGAATTAGACCAGTAAGACCTTGTTCCTTATATAATTTATTCCACCTATAAAGTGTACTTAACGCAATACCTTTGCTTTTAGAAATGCTTGATAAAGATTGCTTGCCCAAGATAAAAGGTTTTATAATATTGTACTTTTGAGTAGCTTCTTTACGTTTGGCTTCAGAAAAATTAGTTAGATACTTCTCCTTGTTTTTCATCTTCCTTTTCCTCCAATTTATTGAGGTAACGATAAATCGTTGTACGTGAAACTTGCCACTGCTCTGCAATTGTCTTAATTGGCGTGCCATTATCATAAAGTGTCTTAAGTAAGTTTAAATCTTTTTGATTTAATTTTTCGGGTCTACCTCCATAGCGTCCTCTAGCACGTGCTGCAATTCGGCCAGCTGAAGAACGTTCTAAAATTAAATTTCGTTCAAATTCTGCAAACGCTGCGAATAAATGAAATAATAATTGTCCTGTAGAACTTGATTTATCCATCGTTATATTTTCTTCTAAACTATGGAAACTTACACCTCGTTCGTTAAGCTCATTAACTAATGTGATTAAATCCTCCATATTACGTCCTAGTCTGTCGAGTCTCCAAACAACAATCGTATCTCCTGATCTCGCAAATTCAATTGCTTTATCTAATCCAGGTCTTTTACTTTTTGAACCACTAATATGGTCGCTAAATATCTTTTCACAACCATATGCGTTTAATCGGTCCTCCTGTAAATTCAGATTTTGTAATCCAGTTGAAACTCTTGCATAACCTATTTTCAAAATACAAACCTCCTATATACATAACAGTGTACCATAACTTAATTTCAAGGTCTTTTGTGAACATAGATTTTTTGTTGGGTTTTTGAACACGAAAATATATGTATTACTCACTTATTTCGGCATAAAAAGAGAGTGTACAGAAAATGGTTATTTTCTGTACACTCTCATCTTTAATAATATATTTTAAATGTTATTAACAAAACTAATTTAATAAGAGTCAAGCATAGTTTACATATGTATTATGTTTGAAACATATCTCTAATTACTTTTTACTAATATCATTTAAAATGTCTCGCAATTCTTCAATTTCTTTGTTATTTAATTCTTCATTTTTCGCAAAATTCAGCACTAAACTTTTCATGTCCCCTCCATACAGTTTATTAAGAAAGGTTTTAGCAGTTTTCATTTTAATATCGTCTTCTTTAATATTTGATGAGTAAAAATAAATATTCTCTGATTTGTATCGTTTTATAATCTCTTTTTTATATAGTCTTGTGATTAATGTTCTAATCGTTTTATCGCTAACTTCTTTATATTTTTGAATTTCAACTACAATTTCATTAGCTGATACTGATTTTTTACCCCATATTATATTCATAACATCCCATTCAGCCATAGATATTTCAACTTGCTTATTGGCCATTTAAAACACCCATTTCTTTTAATATTTTTTCACTGATTAATTCAGCATTTTTCCCAGATGGCTTTCCATCTGATAAATGTGTAGCAAAATAATACTTATCATGATTTGTAATTACGTAACCTACAAACCACCCATTATTATACTTCCCGTTTACTATACCTGTACCTGTTTTCCCATACAGTTCATACTTTTCATTTTTCTTAATCAATAATGAAGAAGATAATTGATTCTTTGCTTTTTTACTAAAATGGTTATTTTGTTCCATCATATTTTTAAAAACTATTACTTGTTCAAGATTAGATATTTTCAAACTATCTTCCATCCAATAGCTTTTATAACTTCCCAAATTTTTATTACCATAATTTAATTGCTTGAGTTGAGTCGCAGTATAGTTCTTTGGTATTTGATCGCTAATACGTTCGAAGTACCAATTAACTGAATTTTGCATTGCTGTATTTAAATCTTGTTCCTTATTCCAAGCATCAAAAGGGTAATGCTTATGATTCCATGACATACGTGAATTTTCATCATTTATAATATGTCGGTCAAGTCCAAACATAGCTAAATAAATTTTATAAGTTGAATTAGGAGAATACCTTTTTCTACTTTCTTTTTCGTTATAAATATAGTATTTGTCTTTCTTCATGCTGTACATGACGAAAGATCCACTATTTGAACCAAAAATTTTACTTTTATCTAAAATTTGGTAATCGTTGTGTAAGGGCTTTTTATAATTATAATCAGTTATGGATTGCCCCATCAAAAACTGGCTTTGAATTACCATGAGCAAAAAAGTAAAAATACAAATAAAAATTAGAATTAATTTGGACTGTTTTTTCAGATTGGCTTCTTTTATATTAATTAATCTTCTTTTGAGTAATGACTTTTTACCATTAAATGAATGGCTTAATATATTTTTATTAAAAAATGGAACATTTAATACGGAGTCCATAATAGATTCCGCATAAGTTTTAAATTCATTTTTGTTAATATTATTAAGGACAAATCTATCGGCTTCTACTTCATTGTCATGAATTATCTTTCTTTTTACAATATGTACTAATGGATTGTAACTCATAATAATAGAGAAGATATTAAAGATAATTAAATGTAAAGTATCTCTATTTTTAGCATGAGCATATTCATGCAATATTATATATTTTAGTCTTTTGTCAATTACACTTTTAAAATATGAACTAGGAATTAAAATAATATATTTCCCATACCAAAAAGTTATTGGAGATTGAATAGTCTCTGCTTTTCGAATCACAATATTTTTTTTATATTGATGGTTGAAAAGTATCGTATCTATTTTATTTTTTTCATTTTCGTTTAGATAAAGTGACTGTTTCTTTAAATATTTAAGATATAATAAGGCTTTCAAAAATTTAAAACTTAAAATAATAACTAAAACTATCCAAATAACTGTGCAGATATTATCAATTGAATCCCAATTAAACTTATGGATATCTGTTGCGAACTCTTGAATAGGTTTGGTGGTATTTATGTTATGGTTCAAGTCGTGTGACTTACTTTCAACTGTGGGCGCTTGATTATTCACATTATTAAATTTAAAAAGAGAGAATTTAATAGGAATGAAAGGAATTAATCCTGCAAGAAGAGTTAGATACCAAACTTTATAATTTAACATATAATTAAAATAGCGTTTTAATATGTACCTAAAAAATAATAACAATAGAAATATAAAACAAAAGCTTACTATGCTCATTATTAATAACTTAGCCATTTCAACACCTTCTTTCAAATATTTATAATAAACTATTGACACCGATATTACAATTGTAATATTATTGATTTATAAAAATTACAACTGTAATATCGGAGGGTTTATTTTGAAAAAGTTAATATTTTTAATTGTAATTGCTTTAGTTTTAAGTGCATGTAATTCAAACAGTTCACATGCCAAAGAGTTAAATGATTTAGAAAAAAAATATAATGCTCATATTGGTGTTTATGCTTTAGATACTAAAAGTGGTAAGGAAGTAAAATTTAATTCAGATAAGAGATTTGCCTATGCTTCAACTTCAAAAGCGATAAATAGTGCTATTTTGTTAGAACAAGTACCTTATAATAAGTTAAATAAAAAAGTACATATTAACAAAGATGATATAGTTGCTTATTCTCCTATTTTAGAAAAATATGTAGGAAAAGATATCACTTTAAAAGCACTTATTGAGGCTTCAATGACATATAGTGATAATACAGCAAACAATAAAATTATAAAAGAAATCGGTGGAATCAAAAAAGTTAAACAACGTCTAAAAGAACTAGGAGATAAAGTAACAAATCCAGTTAGATATGAGATAGAATTAAATTACTATTCACCAAAGAGCAAAAAAGATACTTCAACACCTGCTGCTTTCGGTAAGACTTTAAATAAACTTATCGCAAATGGAAAATTAAGCAAAGAAAACAAAAAATTCTTACTTGATTTAATGTTAAATAATAAAAGCGGAGATACTTTAATTAAAGACGGTGTTCCAAAAGACTATAAGGTTGCTGATAAAAGTGGTCAAGCAATAACATATGCTTCTAGAAATGATGTTGCTTTTGTTTATCCTAAGGGCCAATCTGAACCTATTGTTTTAGTCATTTTTACGAATAAAGACAATAAAAGTGATAAGCCAAATGATAAGTTGATAAGTGAAACCGCCAAGAGTGTAATGAAGGAATTTTAATATTCTAAATGCATAATAAATACTGATAACATCTTATATTTTGTATTATATTTTGTATTATCGTTGACATGTATAATTTTGATATCAAAAACTGATTTTCCCTCTATTATTTTCGAGATTTATTTTCTTAATTCTCTTTAACAAACTAGAAATATTGTATATACAAAAAATTATAAATAATAGATGAATAGTTTAATTATAGGTGTTCATCAATCGAAAAAGCAACGTATCTTATTTTAAGTAGTTCAGTTTTGGAG
>NZ_JAESLK010000025.1:0-7568 GCF_017892585.1 Staphylococcus sp. GDY8P57P
CCTCCATTTTGCTTTTCTTTCATGATGTCAATCACTTCGTTAATGACTGTAACAGATATTTGTGCCACTTTGATCCAATTATTCATGGTCTTTCCCTCCTTCTTTTAATAAATGACGTTCATCGATAATCGTATTTTTAGTATCAGTGAGGTAGAGAAAATCCATATCAAAATGATCCAGATAACCAATACTGATGAGTTGGTTATTGGCGTACATAAGAAATGGATAGATACTTAGCTCATGTAGTTCATCGTTATAGTAGGTATAAGTGTCAAGTGTAAGATGCGCAAGTGGGGTATGGTCTACAAAGCGAGTAGGAAGTATATTTTCTGCTGCTTCTTCTAACGCTTCACATTCCCATGTTTCATTGTTAGATAGTTGGAATAGACGAGTTATATATTGTTTGAGTTCTTGAGTGGTTGTTTTCATATCATTGCCTCCTAGATAGTGTTAGCGATGTATTTCATATACATCACTGAGATAATATATATTTGATTTATCATTTATTACGAATCCCGGTGGGAATAAGAGAAAATCCCATATGAAAAACTGCTACAAACATTGATATGACAAGAAAATCCCGTTATCCCGCTCATTTGTTGGGAAATATAGCTATATATTTATATATCATTTGGATTTAGTGGTGTTATTACGAGTTACTTTTTCTTTTTATATTATTTATTTATAAATAATAACGGGATTTTGGGATTACGCTTGCGTAATCCTTCTCCTACATGAAGTTAGTCAATCCCGTTACTATCCCACTTATATTTTGTTTTGGGATGTTCTTTCGTCATATCAATATAAGCTTCACATTGAGCCATGATTTGTTAGCGTGTTGAATATATTTGTTAGATGAGTGTTATTGAATGACGAAAGGACAGTACATAGATATTATATTTGAAAGTAGAGTGTTTGAGGCAAAAACAAAGACGAAGTGCTGAGGAGCACTTCGTCTAGATTGTTATTATTAAAAAGTTGTTTAATAATTTCATTATTGAGCTTGAGAGTGACATAGAATTGTTTTTTATGATTCTCATCTTTACGAATATCAATACGGTCAATAACCGTTAGGTACAAAGCTTTGAGCTGTGATTTATCCATGAATTCTATATTTTGAAATATTCGTTGTAATAGGGCAGCGATTTGTTTCGTATCATAAGATGGTTTCTCTTGATTTTGTTGGTGCTTGAGCTGATTCATTTGATTTGTAATGTCATTGAGTTGTGTTTCATATTGATGAATGGTTGGTTTGAGTGCAGATGTTAAGTCTGGATTGTCTTCGATGGTTTGAACTAGATTTTTAAGTTTAGTGTTAATTTCATCAAATTGTTGTTGTTTATAAGCAATATCATGATTGAGTGCAGCTACATCGACTTGATTATCTTGATTAACACGTTCGACAACTTGTTTGAGAACTTTATCGCTTTTGACAATTTCAAGTATTTGATCCATGACGTATTTCTCAATCACATCAGCTCTAACACTATTGGCTGAACATACCTTTGATCCTTTGTTGCGAAAGTTACTACAAGAATAATAGCGAATACGTTTCTTTGTTCCATCTTTGAGTGTATTAGTAGTATTACTCGCGGCCATAGGTGCTCCGCATTGGGGACAATGAACGATACCGGTTAATAGATTAGTTCCTTTACCGTGAACTTGGGGTTTTTGACTGACTTGCTTTTTACGTGCTTGCACTTTATCCCATAATGCTTGGCTAATAATAGGGGCGTGCTTACCCTCAGCTATGATCGGTTTATCATTCAGTCCTTTACGACGTTTTTCATTCCAATCTTTGTACTTCGCAAATTGAATTTTACCCATATAGAAGGGATTGGATAGAATATAAGTAATAGAACTTATACTGAAAGGCTTCCCTTTTTTAGTGACATAGCCTTTATGATTGAGTGTATTGGCAATTTTACGATAGCCATGCCCTTTGGCATAAGATTCGAAAATATATTTTACAATATTAGCTTCATGTTGATTAATCATCAATTCGTGTTTACTGTCGGGTATTTTGTCATAGCCTAGCGGTAAATTTCCTTGATAATAGCCTTCTTGGGCACGTCTGGTTTGGCCCATGAATACGTTCTCGACAATGTTATTACGTTCAAATTCTGAGAAACTCGCAAGTATTTGTAACATGAGTTTTCCAGAAGAAGTATTGACTTCCATACGTTCAGACAAACTGAAAAATTCGACATTTTGCTTATGCAAATCTTCGACAATTTTGAGTAAGTCTGATGTATTACGTGCCAGTCGGTTTGTTTTGTACACCATGACACAATCGATATGACCTTCATTCGCATCCTTCAACATACGTTGGAGCTCAGGACGGTTCATAGATTTTCCGGAAATACCACGATCTGCGTACACATCTACCACTTTGAAGTTATTAAATTGACAGTATTCTTCAATCTGATTGATCTGGCCTGTTATCGAGTAGCCTTCAGTACTTTGGATTTCCGTTGATACACGAACATAGATAGCGACACGTTTTTGTTTGAGTTGTTGCATGACTTTTTCATCCTTTCTGATTAAGCAATCGATGATTGCGCCGTTTGATTGACGATGTTTAAGGGCTCATTTTTGAAATAGATACCCGTAAGTGTTTTATTTTTGGTAATATGAATTTCATCAATGTAAGGGTACAACATGTTTAACGTGAAACGTTGTTGTATGATATTTTGAAAAACCTTTCGAATTTGATGTGCATTGATTGATGTTATAGGGTTTGACTGTTGTCGAAATGATTGCGATTGTTCTCTGAACGTATCTGCATCAATTTTGCCTTGGGCTAATTTTTCTATCAGCTGCTCGTGATTGAGTGTAGTTTTAGTTTCTATATCTCTTTGTCTTTTGAGTCGTTGTTGAATAGTATGATTTATTTTTGAATAGAGCTGTTGATTTTGAAAGAAGTCCTGACAAGTCGCTAAAACACTTGTTTCTAATTCTTGTGCGTTGATTCCTTTAAATTCACAAACAAAGCGAGCGTTATTCATATTTTGCGGACAGACATAGTAACGCAATGAATGATCTGGTTTGCGGACAGTCATGTTTGTGAGTGTCGAATGACAATAGGGACATTTGATTTTTTGTTTGAGTTGATTTTCTGACGGCTTACGTTTTACTTGTTTCTGAGTTCGGGTAACTTGAGCTTCTTCGTATATCGTTGTACTGACAATAGCTGGGAACATGTTTTCATATTGTCCGTATTGATTGATAACACGGCCACAGTAATTAGGGTTGAGGATAATATTACGCACTTGATAAGGCTTGCGATTAATGAAGTTATCATCAGCTTCTAAGTATTGCGCAATTTTTTTATAACCATAACCTTGAAGGTAATAATTGAATACAGCTTTTATTGTGGGTGCTTTTACTGTGTCTATCGTGAAAGTACCATTATGATATTGATACCCAAAGGGTGCATGTGTTGTAATCATTTTACCTTGTTTCGCTTTTTCTTTGATTCCATTTTTGACTTGTTCGCCTATATTATTAGATTCTAGTTCGGCCAAGCTGATGAAAATATTGAGTTTGAGCCGATCGAATGCTTTATCCATGTCGAAGTAGCCATCATGAACGCTTAAGATATGGACATGGTATTTTTGACACAATTTCATGAGTTTTAATGCATTTTTCAAATTACGATGAAGTCGATTTAGACGATAGCAACATAGTACGTCACATTGTCCTTGTTGAATCAGTTCAGTAATTTGTTGATAGCCATTCCGTTTATCAGTACGTCCTGATTGTTTATCGCTATAAAAAGTAATATGTGGAATATTATGTTTTTCGGCTAATGCCTTGATGGTTTGTTTTTGTGCTGATAAGGATTGTTGCTTTGTAGTGCTCTGTCGTAAGTAACCAATTGCTTGTTTCATCCTGTTTCCTCCTTCCACAGTGATAATATATATTTATGAACGAATTTACAGATGAGCCCAACACCAGTGAGGTGTTGGGCGTTATTATTAGTCATCAGCGTGATTGATTTCTTCAATCACTAAATCAGCGAGTAATGTGATTAATTCGTCCATATTATTCCTCCCAATTGACTTTGATAGTAGTAAAAGTGTTATACCAACATCGGAAATATTGTAATGAATTCGATATTTAGCTTTGAGCAGAGTCTGTCCAATTCAGAGTAATCTTCATAGGTGCCCCAAAAGACAATACGTTTAGGTTTGATGTTTTTAAGTTTAATGTCATTTATTAATTGGTTATCGTTGTCATAAGCTTTTGTAATTTTATAACCATTTGACTTACAGAAAGTTTTAATGTCATCAATAGGCGTGTTTTCTAAAAATTCAGATCTTTCATCTGTAATATTATGTGTTAATGCAATTACGTTCATAATTTTTTCCTCCGATTGATTTAATGAGCTACAACGCGTTTATAGCGTTGTAGCGGTATAACATTCAAATTTATAGTTCTAAATCGTCACTTGCTTCTTTTTCTCTGGCTTGATTAACAAAGTCATTAAGCAAATTTTTATTTGTATTATCAACGAATGGTGGTGGTATACTAGGTTCTGTTTTAGAACTCAAACCAAACATTGAAGCATAAGTCATATCTAGCTTAAGATGGTAAAAGACAATAGTCTTCTTATTGCCATTAGAATCTGGAACGCTACGTTTTGTTGTTTTACGGTTCCGATCTGAATGGATATAACCTTTGTCTCGTAAAGCATCAATTACAATATTTACATCTTGGTATTGATTCTCTTCTAACATATGTTTAAAAACATCTTTAAGTATCTTGACTTGAATGTGATCGTCTTTCAGCTCAATAAGGCCATAATTTTCAATCATTGTGGAGAGTTTTTCATTTTCCGCAAACTTACTACGATTGCGTGCCACGAACTGAACCACACTATCAATCGCTTTGGCCGCCAAATTGCGTTCACTTACGGAATCTACATGATAACTAACTAAGTACTCTCTAACTGCGACCAAATCGATAGGGGTTGCAATTACACGTTCTAATATTCTTGCTGATGTCGTTATTGTTGCATAGCGTTTGAACATTCGAATACCTACATTGTTTGTTTCACTGTTAAGCTGAGTTTTGAACCAATCGTGTTCTCTATGAAACCACTTGATTACTTCAGATTCACGATTTAGAAGATATTCAGCTACTAACGGCATTACGTGTCCATAGTTTTTTGATGTTCCTTTTTTAATGGCGTCCGCATTGTCAGCGCTTGTCGTAAAGGCTTCAGATATTTCGATGCATCTTGCTCTCAAACCATCATTTGCACTAGCATCTTTGAATATTGTGTGTTCTGCTGTACTAATCACACTAGATCCAAAGTGGTGAGGATTTTTTACATTTCCTTCTCGATTAGCACGTAGACGACCTTGCCCCTCTGCTAGGGAATAAAGTAAACCATTGGTATCTTTAAAGGTAGCTGCTGATAATTCATCTAAGGCAATAGGAACACCAAAGTTGTTACTTAAGTATCCTTCAATTGCATTACGGGTGCCGTTCCAACCTCTGAATAATGTTTGGTCACCTTTAGATGGATTACCTGCTATTGAAACTGCTAATGCCGCTGCAGTCGATTTACCCGTACTAGAGTTCCCCATAAATGAAAATATCGTGCCAAAATATTCGACTTCATGCTTTGTTTTTAAGAACGCAGTCACTAATGAAGAAACACCAAATATCACAGCAAGCTCCAGTAACAAGTTTCCTTTTACTTCATCAAGATACATTTGCCACCAGCCTTCAAATGTACCTTTAGGTTGTAAGTCATACTTTGTTTCACAAATGATTTCATCAGCCTGAGACTGCTCGATGTCTTTTGAAAGATATTGTTCATCTAATGAAATGACAGTACCTTCATCAGTACTTAAGACACCTACACCTGTATACAATGTAGAAATGGGCAGTGATTGACGCATTAATTGTAGTGCATTACCTAGCGATTTAATGTACTTTTCATTGATGCTGAACCCAAACATAACCAGTCTAGGTAACTTTTGTGTCGTTAGAATATCTGACGTTTCAATACGTTCAATATTTTTGCCATCCGTGATAGTCAATTTCTCAACCCCTGTAGTAGGGTCGAGAAATTTGTTTTCTATGATGATTGGACTAGATAAACGAATTATCTTATCTTCGTCATTTTTGTTTTTTGCTCGAATAAGTTCATACCATGCAGTTGAATCTAACCAGTATGGATATTGCTTGAATATGTTGTTCGTCATTAGTTGTTACCGCCTTTCCAATTACGCTTTTGACGCTTTGGATTCGGGCCTGTTTTCAGATAAACTGAGTTCCATTTACTATTCTTACTAATAATGATAAATGGAACACTTGGTGTGTGCTTTACAAAATATTCACCTTCGTACTTCATAATTATTTACCTCCGAATGTATTAATTTGTGTATCGGCCGAATACATATATAACTATATAGGTAATAGTGTGAGGAGTAAGTCTGTAAAATAACCTTTAAAATTCCAGACAAAAATTATGAAGAAATATATTGACAAAAAAGAAGTGCCGATGAAAAATCGGCACTTCTATAATGATGGTTACTATTTTGACGTGATATAAAAATATTCAGAATCATCAAGGTTATTTTTATCGTTGTTGTTCTTTAAATGATAATTTAAAGCTTTTTTTAATTCAGAAATAAGTTTGTTGCGATTTTCTTTGGTGTACTCTGGTGGATCTACTAGCTCGCTTTGACTTAATAATCTAGTTACTAAGGATTTAGGGGCAGATGCTTGAGTTTCTTTTTTAGTTAAATACTTTGCAAGGTTTACGTCAATTTGAACACGGCATTCTTGTTCTAAATAGTCACTATAGCTATAAGATTGGGTTGCAGCTAATCTTGCATTAACTTCGTCCTTGAGTTCATCTAATTCATCCATATAGTAATTAATTATATCTATTTTTTGAGCACTGCTAACATTTGGTGCTGTTATAATATCGATAACCTTAGATTTTATACCAACTTCGATATTTGAATCGATTAAGAAATATAAATAATAATTTGTCATAGCAGTTTTATAATCAATAGGATTAGTAATTTCATTTTTTATAAAATAATATATGTTATCATTAATTTTATTTGTAGATTCTAAGTCTTTTTTATTAACGCCATTTTTTAAAAAATGGATATAATCAGAGTTATTCGACAATATATCATGTATAACAAGTTTACTATCATATTTAAATGCATAGAATTTTCCAATTTTAAAATTTTCAGAATCAATACCAAGTGCAAGACAAAACTTTTTGAAATTTGCTGAAAAGTTAGTTTTAGTTGGCACAAATAAATCATGATCTTCCCACTTTTTTGGTTTGTTTTCCTCATCTACATTATTGCATCCATCAAGAAGATATAATTCATATTTAACTATGTCATTTAAAATCATTGGATATTTTTCCTTGTTACGAGTGTAGCGTTTACTATTTAATTCCTCATAAGACTTACTTGCTTGACTCATCACTTCTTTTACGTCTTTCGTATCTATATTTTCAATTATTGATTGTAACTCACGTCCCCAATTGCTATACATTAAATCAAGTCAAGTCCAGACTCCTG
>NZ_JAESLK010000026.1:0-27017 GCF_017892585.1 Staphylococcus sp. GDY8P57P
GAATTGTTTTTTATGATTCTCATCTTTACGAATATCAATACGGTCAATAACCGTTAGGTACAAAGCTTTGAGCTGTGATTTATCCATGGATTCTATATTTTGAAATATTCGTTGTAATAGGGCAGCGATTTGTTTCGTATTATAAGATGGTTTCTCTTGATTTTGTTGGTGCTTGAGCTGATTCATTTGATTTGTAATGTCATTGAGTTGTGTTTCATATTGATGAATGGTTGGTTTGAGTGCAGATGTTAAGTCTGGATTGTCTTCGATGGTTTGAACTAGATTTTTAAGTTTAGTGTTAATTTCATCAAATTGTTGTTGTTTATAAGCAATATCATGATTGAGCGCAGCTACATCGACTTGATTTTCTTGATTAACACGTTCGACAACTTGTTTGATAACTTTATCACTTTTGACTATTTCGAGTATTTGATCCATAACGTATTTCTCAATGACATCTGCTCTAACGCTATTAGCAGAACATACTTTTGAGCCTTTGTTTCGGAAGTTACTACAAGAATAATAGCGAATACGTTTCTTAGTTCCATCTTTGAGTGTATTAGTGGTATTACTTGCCGCCATAGGGGCTCCGCATTGCGGACAATGAACGATACCTGTTAATAGATTGGTTCCTTTTCCATGAACTTGAGGTTTTTGACTGACCTGTTTTTTGCGTGATTGGACTTTATCCCATAATTCTTGACTAATAATAGGAGGGTGTTTACCATCAGCTATAATAGGTTTATCATTCAGTCCTTTACGACGCTTTTCATTCCAATCTTTATACTTCGCAAATTGAATTTTACCAATGTAGAATGGATTGACTAAGATATAGGTTATTGAATTGATGCTAAAAGGATTACCTTTTTTAGTAACATATCCTTTGTGATTGAGGGCATTGGCAATTTTACGATAACCATGTCCTTTGGCATAAGATTCGAATATATATTTCACGATATTCGCTTCATGTTGATTAATCATCAGTTCGTGTTTATTATCAGGTATTTTGTCATATCCTAGTGGCAAATTCCCTTGATAATAGCCTTCTTGTGCACGTCTGGTTTGTCCCATGAATACATTCTCGACAATGTTATTGCGTTCGAATTCAGAGAAGCTCGCAAGTATTTGTAACATGAGTTTACCAGAAGAAGTGTTGACTTCCATACGTTCAGACAAACTGAAAAATTCGACGTTCTGTTTATGCAAATCCTCGACAATTTTGAGCAAGTCTGATGTATTACGTGCTAATCGATTTGTTTTGTAGACCATGACACAATCGATGTGACCATTTTTAGCGTCTTCTAACATACGTTGTAGTGCAGGGCGGTTCATAGATTTTCCGGAAATACCACGATCTGCGTACACATCTACCACTTTGAAGTTATTAAATTGACAGTATTCTTCAATCTGATTGATCTGGCCTGTTATCGAGTAGCCTTCAGTACTTTGGATTTCCGTTGATACACGAACATAGATAGCGACACGTTTTTGTTTGAGTTGTTGCATGATTTTTTCATCCTTTCTGATTAAGCAATCGATGATTGTGTTTTTTGATTGACGATGTTTAAGGGTTCATTTTTGAAATAGATACCCATTAGTGTTTTACTTTTTGTGATATGAATTTCATCAATATAGGGATGCAGCATGTTTAACGTGAAACTTTTCTGTATAACCTTTTGTAGTGATGCTTTTATACGAATATCACTTATTGCTTGTATAGGTTTATTCTGTAGATTAATTGATTGGGACTGTTCTCTGAATGTTTCTACATCAATTTTTCCTTGTGCTAAATTTTCAATAAGCTTTTCCTGAGTTAATGTGTTACTAGTATCATGCATCCTTTGTCTTTTGAGTCGTTGTTGAATAGTATGGTTTATTTTTGAATAGAGCTGTTGATTTTGAAAGAAGTCCTGACAAGTCGTTAAGACACTTGTTTCTAATTCTTGTGCGTTGATACCCTTGAATTCACAGACAAAACGAGATGCATTCAAATTTTGAGGACAGACGTAATAACGTAATGTATGGTTCTTTTTTCTAATGGTCATATTTGTGAGTGTTGAGCCACAACACGGACATTTGATTTTTTGTTTGAGTAAATTAGCAGAAGGCGTGCGCTGAACTTGTTTATTTACCCGTATTGCTTGAGCTTGTTCGTATATACTGATCGAAACAATAGATGGGAACATGTTGTCATATTGTCCATATTGATTGATAACGCGACCACAATAATTAGGATTCGTGATAATAGCGCGTACTTGGTAGGGTTTACGATTAATACATTTATCATCTGTTTCTAGGTATTGCGCAATTTTCTTATAACCATAGCCTTGTAGGTAGTAATGGAATATTGCCTTTACCGTTGGTGCTTCATCTTGATTAATTGTGAATGTGCCATTGCGATAGGTATAACCAAATGGTGCATGTGTCGTGATGAGTTTACCTTGTCTAGCTTTTTCTTTAAGACCATTTTTGACTTGTTCACCAATATTATCGGACTCTAATTCTGCGAGACTTATGAATATATTAAGTTTTAGGCGATCAAACGCTTTATCCATATCAAAATAGCCATCATGAATACTTAGAATATGAACATGATACTTTTGACACAGTTTCATAAGTTTTAATGCATTTTTCAAATTACGATGCAGTCGATTCAAGCGATAACAACATAATACGTCACATTGTCTTTGTTTAATGCTTTCGATGACTTGTTGATAGCCTGTTCGGTTATCCGTTCTGCCTGATTGCTTATCACTATAAAAGGTGATGTGTTGGATATTGTATTTTTTAGCGAGTGTTTGGATAGTTTGTTTCTGTGCAGTGAGTGATTGTTGTTTGATTGTACTTTGGCGTAAATAACCAATAGCTTGTTTCATCGTGTTTCCTCCTTTCAAAGTGATAATATATATTTATGAACGAATTTATAGATGAGCCCAACACCAGTCAGGTGTTGGGCGATATGATTAGTCATCAGTGCTATTGATTTCTTCAATCACTAAATCAGCGAGTAATGTGATTAATTCGTCCATATGGTTCAACCTCCAAATATCAAATTATATTGAATTGATAACATGTTGCATTGTTATTCGTTCACTCCGTATACTTGGAACAATATGTTCAGTTATCTCTTTTTCATTTATGAATTCAGGGTACAAGTGATAAAATTTTAGTAGCTTCTGTTCCGTTTCAGTTAATACATATTGTTGCATATGGTAGTATCTGTCGATATAATTAACGACAATAGATTTTTGATGATCATCGACTTCTACTGAAGTAATTGTGTAATTTAATAAGTTGACGTTTGTTTTCATTTTTATGCCTCCGATTAATTTAATGAGCTACAACGCATAGCGCGTTGTAGCGGTATAATATTCAAATTTATAGGTCTAAATCATCATTTGCTTCTTTTTCTTTTGCTTGTTTCATAAAGTTATTAAGCAAATCTGGATTTGTATTACCATCAAATTGAGGTGTGTATGGTTCAGAATTTGAGCTTAAACCGAGAACAGATGCAAACTCACTAGGCAATATAAGATGGTAGAACAAGATCGTTTTTGTTTTGCCTTGAGTATCTTTGACATTACGTTTGATAGCTATCCGATCGGAATCCATCTGGATATATCCTTCTGCTCTTAAACTATCTATTACATTTTTTACATCTTGGTATTGGTTTTCTTCTAACATATGTTTAAAAACATCTTTAAGCATCTTGACTTGAATGTGATCGTCTTTCAGCTCAATAAGGCCATAATTTTCAGTCATTTTGGAGAGTTTTTCATTTTCCGCAAACTTACTACGATTGCGTGCCACGAACTGAACTACACTATCAATCGCCTTGGCTCCCAAACTGCGCTCACTTACGGAATCTACATGATAACTAACTAGATATTCTCTAACTGCATCCAAATCGATAGGAGTTGCGATTACACGTTCTAATATTCGTGCTGAAGTCGTAATGGTGGCATAGCGCTTGAACATACGTATACCAGTATTACTCGTTTCATTTTTTAGTTGGTTTTTGAACCAATCATGTTTCGCATGAAACCATTTAATTACTTCGTCTTCACGTTTTAAAAGATATTCAGCTACTAATGGCATTATATGGCCATAATTGACCGATGTAGCCCTTTTAATTGCATCTGCATTGTCAGCACTTGTTGTAAAGGCTTCAGATATTTCAATCGTACGGACGTTCAAACCATCATTACGTGCACTATCATTTAAAATACTGTGTTCTGCGGTACTTATCACTGTGGTGCCCCAATTTTTGAGTGCTTTGACATTACCATCAATATTAGAGCGTTGTCGGCCTTGTCCCTCTGCCAAACTGTACAACAATCCAGTAGTGTCTTTGAAGGTTGCAGCTGACAATTCATCTAATACGATAGGCACACCAAAGTTACTACTTAAATATCCTTCAAGCGCGTTTCTAGTACCATTCCATGATCTAAACAGGGTATTACTACCTTTAGTAGGGTTGCCGGCTATTGAAACAGCTAAAGCAGCTGCAGTCGATTTACCTGTGCTTGAATTTCCCATAAATGAGAATATGGTTCCCGCAAACTCGACCTCATGTCTTGCTTTTAGGAACGCAGTAACTAATGAAGAAGCAGCAAATACTACTGCAAGTTCTAGTAGTAAGTTCCCTTTAACTTGTTTTAAGTACATCTCCCACCAGCCTTTGAAAGTACCTTTTGGTTGTAAATCATAGTGTGTTTCACAAATGATTTCATTAGCTTGAGATTGCTCTATTTCTTTTGAAAAGTATGGTTTATCCAATGAAATGACCATACCTTCATCATCAGACTGTAATACACCTACGCCGGTATATAATTTAGATAATGGAAGTGACTGGCGCATCGATTGTAACGCATAGCTTAATGATTTAATGTACCGTTCATTGATGTTGAAGCCGTACTTAATCAATCCAGGTAGCTTGAAAGATGTTAAGATATCTGATGCTTCAATACGTTCAATATTTTTTCCATCTGTAATAATTAACTTCTCAACCCCTGTAGATGGGTCGAGAAATTTATTTTCAATAATGATGGGACTAGACAATTGAATGATTTTTTCTACATCATTGTTACTTTTAGGTGGAATCACTTCATAAAAGCCATTTGAATTTAAAAAATATGGATATTGCTTGAATATGTTGTTACTCATAATTAATCTCTCCTTTGCTATATAAGCATTAAATTTGTGTTGCTAAATACATATTAAAGGAGAATTAAAGGCAAATAAGGAGGTCGTCCATAAACAAAAAAAATGGACGACCTCCTTTGGTAGTGCTATTCAAATTTTAAATTGTCTAAGGTTTCACTTAGAGTTTTTGCGATAGACCAACTAGATAAATCATTGACTTGTTTACTGACGATTTCGTCTTTAATTTGAGTAGATTTTATTTCTTCAAATAAGTGGAAAGCGTTCGTTAATTCGGTAATGTTTATTTTTGAAAGTGGCTCAATATCTTCATTAAATGAATATTTATCTAATAAAAGATGAATTCGATACAAGTCATTTAAGAAGCTCTCTACTTGATTTGGACTCATACCATCATCAATATAAGATTGGCGATTAGTATAAAATAGGTTAGAAAATTTAGATAATGACAAATAAAATTCTTTATAAATATGGAAAAACTTATCGTTTGATATTAATGGCTTGGAGCTATTTATTATATTGTCTAGACGTGATTCAAAATTTTGTAAATCAAAAGTGCTGTTTTTATATTGATTTATAGTATTAATAATTCTTTGATAGTTAGAAAATAAGTCGTTTTCAATACCGAGAAAGTATCCATTAACATTGAATGGATATTTTACAATTTCTTTTTTTCTTAATTTTTCACGGATTTTCGATTCATCATCATTTTGTATATCATAAGTTACAATTTTATGATTGATTCTTTTATTTAAACTTGGAAGGTAGAGTTTGTTTAATATATCAATAATGAAAAAATCTAATAATTTGTTATCAGTACGTTCACTATACTCATCTATACTTGGTTCATTTGATATATATCTAGCTACTTCATGCTTTACATTCGAATACTTGGAATCATCAGGTTCTACTTGGTTGTATATAATAAAATTTTCGGGATTGTTTTCTTTATTATATTGATGAGCTTTATATAATTGCTTGAAATTGAAGTCATTATCAAATGTCATATTATCTTCCATTAATGTTTCAAACAGTAACTCGTCAATTCTATGGGCTAATTTTCTATATAATTTTGAACTCTTATCTAAATCTAGAGAATTTGTATAATTAAAAAATGAAGACAATGCATCATTACACTTTGACTGAGCACTAAGCCATTCTAAAGTAAAAGAATAGTTTTCAGATGCATAAATTTGCGCTTTTAATGCATCATTTTTAATATTATCAATTGAATCGCTGATATTAGTAATATAGCTAATAAATTGACTATTATTTTTCTTTAATGCCTCCTCTCTTAAATCTATGTCATCAAATTTTTTAGCAGATGTAGGAACAGGAAAGTCGTCAATAGTATTTAGCAAAATTTTAAATAATTCTAATTCAAATAAGTTAAAACTGTAACCGCTATTGGTTGCTGATGGATTTGATTTGTACCTATTTATATCTAACTTATAAACTCGTTCAAGTTTATCCATACTATTCTTAATCATTTTTTCACTCAAGTTACATTCCTTCATTAAATCTTTTCCAGTAAAATATTTGTAATTTTCAAAATTCAAAGTGATTGTCCTTTCAAACTTGCTTTATTGGTTATGTTTACTTTATTTATATTATAAAGTAGAATTAACAGCAATAAAGAGAACGTTCGTTCTTGTTTTGTGTACTTTATACGCTTAATATATAATAAAGTAATATATGAATTGAAAACCTCATCATTGGCCGATGCGCAGAAAGGCATCATAACTGAAAATAGAATAAAAGTACTTAAGTGAAGAAGAAATCGAACAAGTTATCACCCAATATACTGTTAGGCTGATAAAGACCTATTATGTAAACAATAAAGATGAGTACCAAAAAAATATAAAAAACGCGGTTAGAGAAATATTTCAATTTTCTAACCGCATTTTTATTACACACGTTCTATTATTTATTATATAACCCTATTAAGAGTATGTTTTAAGGTACCTTTACATACAGCTTTTTACTTTTATTTTTTGCTTTATCTACACTGTATATTGTTAATTTAGTACCTTTTTTCTGTGGTTTAATATTGAGTTTATAATTACCTTTTGTATCTACAGTTGCTTGTCCAATTTTGGTTGATCCTCTATAGATATAGACAATTGAATTTTTTTCACCTTTACCACTAACAACTTTAGATTTTGTTGTTATTTTGCTTATTGTTGGTGTTTTAGGTGCTGTTCTATCTATAACTTTTTTGGTAACAATCTTACTCTTTTTATTGTATTTATTAATTGTAAATATTTGAATATTTGTACCTGCTTTTTGTTTTGGAATACTCATAAAATATTTACCATCTGTAACTTTTGCTTTTCCTATTTGCTTATTATTTACATATGCATAAACCATCATATTAGATGTAGCTTTTCCTCTTATTTCTTTTGAAAAATCTGCGATTGTATCAACTGTGAATGAAGCTATATTTTCAGTTCGTTCAACTTTAAATAATTTTTTATCAAAATCATAATCAAGTTCATTATCATTACCCAACTTATCAGATGCTACAATATCATCAAGTATTATATCACCTGTTTTAATGTAAGATGGTATTTTGAATTCAATAATGGCTTGCCAGTTTCCATTACTTATTTGTTTAATATCTCTTGTGAAATTCGCAAAAGTCATCGGAATATATTTTTGAGAGCCATCTTTATATACATCGGGTTCTAATGTATTTAGTTTAGCTTGGACATAAGCGATATCATTCTTGTCTTGCATTTCAATTGTCATTTTTACTATATCATTTGGATTATAAATTTTTTTATCTGTGTAGTATTTAATGATTTTTGGACCATTAAATTCTTGTTTGGGTTTAGTTGATTCATCAAACGCTTCTACTCTATATTCTCCTAAATCGGATGTATTGTTATTTAACACTTTTATAAGTAAACCATTGGAATTACTATATGATCTCGTATATTCTGACTCAATGTCATTCCAGCTGTTAACTGTAATATCAAAAGCATCATCTACCATTTTCTCAGGTAATTGAATAGTTATGATAGATTCCCAATTACCATTCGCTTTCTTATAAAATGATGTCGTTCTGCCAACTAATGAAGTTTTATCAAAACGATATGGTGGATCGTCTATATACCATCCACTAGATCTATGTGAATATAATATTGCTTCACTATAAGTAGGTTTAGTAAAGTTCCTGTTATGCTCAGTATATATTTTAACTGTGTCACCAGGTTTGTAATTAATGCGGTCCGTTTCGATACTTAAAATACCTTCATATTTCTTATCATAATAAGTATTTTTATAAGTACTGTTGCCTTTTATGTTTTTCAGTCTATTTGTATTTAATTGTTGCTGTTTCTGTATAGCTAATGTTTCATTATCAGTTTGGTTAGATTTGGCTTGAGCATTATATAATGTCTGTTGATTTGGTGAACTCATTTGTTGTGTAGTAATAGATTCAGGTTTTTTAATTTGTGTTAGATTTTTAGAATCCATAACTTTGTCTTGAGTATGATCTGTATCTTCAACGACGCCTTTGTAATCTAGAGTGTTTTTGCTTTTATTTTCTTGTGGAACCACTTGTTTACTTTTACTAGCTAAATAATTATCATTTTGATTATTATCAACTTTGGGATTTTCATTTTGGGGTTCTGTCAATGTGCTTTGTGTATTGGTTTTTATACCTTTGTTTTGAACATTTTCTGTTTTAATATCGTTGCTCTTTATACTTGTATTTGTCTCTTGATTATTTATATTTTCTGCTTGTTCTTGCATGATTTCAGATGCATTAGCACTATGTTTATTCAACAAGAAAAACGTCATACATATTAAAATAATACTTTGAGTTAAAATGCTTTTTCTTTTAGTAAATATTTGGATAAAGTTTTTATAGTTTTCTTTCATTTACTTTCCCCTTTTTAAAATTTATTCTATTGTAACTTTTTGTTCTTCAATTTTTTCATTCATCAAGCCGTCCCAAATTTGAACAGTTCCATCTTGATCTACAATAAAGGTATATGAACCGTGACCACTCTTATTATTTGCTGCTATTCTCCATAAGCCATCATCTTGTGCTGAAAATTCTGGTTGTTGAAATTTTATAAGAGAAGCGTCTCCGCCATCAGTTTGATTAACAGCTGCTATAACGTAATCAAACACATTATCTCTATTCACTTTCAAATCAGAAAATTCATCTTTATCCGTAGTTCTTTCACTACTTCCTTCGTGAACTTTTACTGTTTGACTACCCTCATTCTCTTGCTCTTGACTATTATTTTGACCTTCATTCGATTGACTCTCATTATTAACTGTTTCACTAATATTTTGTGAATTATTATCGTCATTTTCTTTTTGTTGAGCTTGTAATTTATTTTTTTCTAACTCTACTTCCTGATATTTGTTGTATCCAAAAAACCCAACAGCTGCTAATATGCCGATGATTGTAATTATTGTCATCGCAGTTAATATCTTTTTCATTTTACACTCCCTTTATAAAAATAATTATCCTCTTCTATTTTACTGTTTCTCCAGGTTCAGGAATTTCTCCCCGAGCAGCTTTGTTGTATACTTCTTGTTGCTTAGCATATTCAGCTTCTGAATCCCAATTTTTATCTATTTCTTCCTTCTCGCTAGGCCCTCCTCCGGATTGTGACATTACATCTTTTTCAAATTTTTCTTTTTCTTCAAGAGAATCAAACTCACCAGTATAGTCTATGCCGTTCTCAGTTTTTTTAATTTCTTCACTATCTTCTGTTGTTCGAACTTCATCAGTATTAGATTCTTCATTAATATTATAAGCTTGGTTATTATTTGTGTTTGTTGGTTCTTGAATTTCTTTTTGGTTTATAGTCTGATTTTGTTGTTCTTTTTTGGAAGTTTTATTCTTACTATCTTTTTGTTTGTTTTCAGTTACTTTAGCTTCTTCTTTTTTAAGTTCTAAATCTTTGTAACTCCCATATGCAAATACAACAGAAACTCCAAATACTGCAACTAATAAAATAACGCCTAAACTGGCGAAAACTTTCTTCACACCATTATCCCCATTCTTTAATTATTTTAATTTTATATTAATCTATTTTGCCACGCTTTTCTATATTTATTCTAAAATAATTTAAAAATGTCCAAACACGAGATAAAATCAAAATTTGGAGAACCTGATAATACCATTTCTATGGATATTGGTAATGTAGAAAAATATCATAATATAGGCATATATTATGGTATAGACGGTACAGTATCAAGTGTATACATTTTACCGGAAGCTATTTCAGTATCTGATTTTAAACAATTTCATGGAGATCCTACTGTAGAAACAGAGGAGCAGTTGGTATATGACGATAACTCTGATAATGGTTTTACTATTTTTGTGAATAAAGGGAATGGTGAAGTACAATCAATTGAAAACACATACCAAGTTGATGAAGCTTCTTTAAATAGTATGGACTAAAATCAATCTAATTAGTACAACAATGATTATATTATTTACTTAAAAATATATTCATTATAAAAACCGCATCACTACCTGATAAGCAGAAGCATATCATAAATGATGCGGTTTTTTCAGCCGCTTCATAACAAAATTTTAAGCATAGTAAAAATTTTATTGATAAATAATTTATTATATTAATAAAAGATAAATTTTATTAATAAATTTAGAAAGGAAAAAATATGAAAATAAATGAATTTATAAGTAATTATAAAAATCATCCAGTCTTATTCGTAGGTACAGGTATAAGTTTAAGATATCTTAAAAATAGTCATAGTTGGGATTCATTATTAATGAAAATTATGATAGATGTCGGATTGGAAGAAGAAGATTACTTTGACATTAAAGCGAGAAATCAATTTGAGGGAGAATACGATTATTCAAAAATTGGTTCTGAAATTGAAAGAATATTTAATGAGAGGTTAGCCAATGATAGAAGTGGTAAATTTAAATGGATTAATGACGAATTTTATAAAATGATGAAAGATTATAATCTTAATATTAGTAGATTTAAAATATATATTTCACACATATTTAGAAATGCTTCTATTAAAGAAGATGTATCTGAAGAATTAGCAGTATTAAAAAAAGCAAGGAAAAATATCGGTTCAATTATTACGACAAATTATGATTGTTTTTTAGAAGAAATTTTTGAATTTAATCCATTAATAGGCAATGATATTTTATTAAGTAATCCATATGGTTCATTGTATAAAATTCACGGTTGTACTACGAAGCCACAAAAAATTATAGTAACTGAAGAAGATTATATTAAATTTAATAATAAATATGAACTTATACGAGCTCAACTCTTATCTTTATTTATTCATAATCCAATCATTTTTTTAGGTTACAGTGTTAGTGATGAAAATATCAAAAAGATACTAGATACTATTTTCGCATATGTTGAACCAAACACTGCCCAAGCTGAAAAAATAAGAAAAAATTTTCTATTAGTAGAATATGAAGAAGGTTCTACTAATAATGAGGTTGTAGAACATGATATTTCTTTACAAAATAATAAGCTCATAAGAATTAATAAACTTAAAACAGATAATTACATTTCTATATATAAAGAACTTTCGAATCTAAACCTACCAGTAAGTGCAATGGATATAAGAAAAGTTCAAAATATTGTTAAAGATATTTATAGTGGCGGCGAAATAAAAGTAGCAATTACTGAAGATATAGATACTTTACAAAATTATGAAAAAATACTAGCTATAGGTTCTAGAAAAACTATCACTTATGATTATCAAACTACTCCTGAATTAATGATTAATTATTTTAAAATAATAGAAGAAGACAATAAAGAGCTTCTTAGCATAATAGATAAATTAAAAATTCAGAGTCAACAGTACTTTCCTATATTTGCATTTAGTAAAATAAATAATAAAATTGCTCACGCTGAAGAATTAAAGAAACAACAAAAAAATAATTTACTAGGTACTTTGGAAAGAATTTCTCCTAAACATAAAATCGTATTTAATTCAATTTGTGATTTAATAAAATCTGATCGTATAGCTCGATCATATAAAACGAATGCTTTGATTTATAATGTATACAACAGGCATATCTCTTTAGAAGAATTGAAAAACTATTTATTAGTATTTAAAAGTAAAGAAAGTACAGACTATCGTAAACTACTATGTCTATATGATTATTTAAATAATAAATAATTTATAAAAAAATTTTTTTAATAATACGTGAAAATGCGTTCTAGAGTAGATATTGTATATTTGATATATTAAATATAAACAATTTTTTTAGGAGGAATTAATTTGAAGTCTATAGAGCCAAATATTGCTGAGAAGGGAAATTATTGGTTAAAAAAATATGGTCTTAATTATAAACTTGAACAAGAAAATCTTAATGAGGAAATAGATAAAGCTTTAGCTGAATATGCTTCAAAGTCTGGTGGAAAAGGTATTAATAGACCAGATGTAAAACTATTGTTACAAGACAAAAACCTAGATTATTATCCAATAGTAATAGAATATAAAGGATATAAAGGTAAACTAGAAAAAAAGGACAGAGATAATAATATACAAAATTTAAAAAATAATAATACGCCTCATTATTCTAATATTAAAAATTACGCTGTTAATGGAGCAATTCATTATGCAAATGCTTTACTTCATCATACTGCATATACAAATATTATTGCTATTGGAATGACTGGATATAAAGATATTAACGGTAATATTATTACTCAAATTGGAACCTATTTTGTCTCTAAAGAAAATTTAGGTATAGGTCAAAAGGTGGGAGAATATACAGATTTTTCATTTCTTAGGAAAGAAAATTTCGATGAATTTATAAAAAAAATTAAAAATCTCACTCTTCCTCCTGAAGAATTAAAAGTTTTAAAAGAAAAAAGAGAAAATGAAATTGATGCTTCATTATCAAAATTAAATAATGATATCTATATTAATGAAAACGGTTTGTCGGAAAAAGATAGAGTTAATTTAGTTGCTGCTAGTATTATAGCTACTCTAGGAGTACCTGGGAAAGTTGCACCTTTAGAAAAAAAAGAACTAAAATCTTCTCAAGAAAGAGGAAATACCGATGGAGAAATAATATTAAGAAAAATAAAAGGATTTTTAAATGAAAAGAATTTACCTGAAGAAAAAAAGGAATTAATTATTAACTCCTTAAGTAATACTTTAATTAATGGTAATGTAAATAAAATTAAAGATGGACAAACACAACTTAAAAGAGTCTTTACTAAGATAGTTGATGACTTAGGTTACTATTATAAAATAGGTTTAACTACAGATTTTACAGGAAAGTTATTTAATGAAATGTATTCATGGTTAGGCTTTTCACAAGATAAAAGGAATGATGTTGTTCTAACTCCTTCTTACGTTGCAACATTAATGGTTAAATTAGCAAGAATTAACAAAGACTCATATGTATGGGATTTTGCTACTGGATCAGCTGGATTATTAGTAGCAGCTATGAATGAAATGTTAAATGATGCTAGAGCAAAAATAAATTCACCAGATGAATTAGCTATAAAAGAAGTTGAAATCAAAGCTAATCAATTATTAGGATTAGAAATATTACCTGAAATATATATGTTAGCTATATTAAATATGATTTTAATGGGTGATGGTTCATCGAATATTTTGAATGAGGATTCATTAGTTAATTTTAATGGTAATTACAGTTATCCTCAAAAAGAAGAAAAATTCCCCGCTACTGCTTTCTTATTAAATCCACCTTATTCAGCTGAAGGAAATGGAATGAATTTTGTATTAAAAGCATTAAATATGATGAATTCAGGTTATGCATCAATAATTATACAAGATACAGCAGGAAGTGGTAGAGCTACAGAAATTAATAAAAATATTTTAAAAAGACATACCTTATTATGTTCTATAAAAATGCCACCAGATTTATTTATAGGAAAATCTGCAGTACAAACAGCTATTTATGTTTTTAAGGTGAATGAACCGCATGAAGAAAAATATCCAGTAAAATTTATCGATTTTAGAAATGATGGATATAAGAGAACTAATAGAAAAAAGGGAAAATCAAGTACTAATTTAAAAGATGTAGATAATGCCTTAGAAAGATACGAAGAATTAGTTAACTTAGTTAAGTATGGTAAACATTACTTATCTATATTTAGTGAGAACGAATATATTGAAGACACTATAAGTATCGATGGATCAACATGTGGAAAAGATTGGAATTTTGATCAACATATTAATTACAATAGAATTCCAGAATATAATGAACAGTTTGATGGTCTAAGTAATTATTTAATGTGGGAAGTAAATAAAAATGTAGATAACAATATTTCAAAAAGTAAAGAAATAAAAAATTTTGAATTAAAATTTGAAGAAAAAGGGGGAGAGTGGAAAGAGTATAAAATGAGAGAAATTTTTGAAAAAATGAGTGCTCCATATAAAGGAAAGAATGCTAAAAATAAGGATGTTTCTAAGGTGAAAACATTAGAGTATTCAGTTCCATTAGTATATGCTAAATCTGGAGACAATGGAATAATGTATTGGGGCAAAAAAAAGGATTTTACAACTTACTCTAATATAATATCAATAGTTTATAATGGAGCTGTAGCAGCAGGCTTAGTTTATGCGCAAAAAGAAGAAACTGGAATTTTGGCTGAGAGTTATTTTATAAAGTATAAAGAAGAAAATATTAGTTTTAGAGTTAATTTATTTTTAAGACAGGTAATAGAAACTGTCATTTATCCAAAATATTCTAGAGAATACTTAGCTACTTGGAATGGAAAGGTTGAAAATGAAAGTATTACCTTACCAACTTTTAATGAAAAAATAGACACGAATTATATGGAGGAGTATATTAAATTATTAGAAAAAGATATGTATATAAAATTAAAAAATGAGTATGAAGCAAAACTTATAAAACTAAAATCATTATTAGATAATTAATTTTTATATAAGAGTAACTTTATAGAATAAAAGTTACTCTTATTTTAGATAATATTTTTAATTTATATATTTATTAATAATGTTTTGTAAACCATTATTAAGTACCATTGTTATAGTATCGTCATTCATAAAATCATCATAGATGTTATCCAATATTTCTTCATCTTCAATTGCTGCGAAATGATGTACTAGCCCTTTTACTATTGATATATAATTTTGCGATGCTAAACAATTAGCAACCGTTCGCCAGTCTGACTGTGTGGTTTCATGGTTCATAGATAATCCTCCTTTATTTCAAAGTCCATTTTTGACGTGCTTTAGGGTTGAGGGGATGCATAATTTCATTCGTTACTGGGTTTATGAGTTTTTTCACTTTCTTTTTATGAGGTTTTAACATTTCCATCACTTGTTCGACACGGTCGATAACAACTGGTCGCTTCGCATAAGCACCATAAGCTAGAATGACTGTGTCACTCTCACTAATTGCTTTCATTAAGTGAATGTCTGTGTGCTCATCGTATGGCTCGTTGATATGTTTGAGATTTTCTGGACTTTTAATATTAGAGAATAGATTTACAAGATATACAGCACCGTATCGTTCTGAATTAGCTAATTGGTTGAGGATAAGAACAGTTGTGAGATCGAGTGATAATACACCATCTAAATGAGGATACATCGTTATCACTGTACAAGCGGGTTTCTTTTCATCCCAAGTTTTCTTGAGTAAGTAGCGGTGTTTTTTATCACTACTGAATATAGCTTCTGTGTGTATTGTACTTTTAATTGTATTCATATATCATCACTTCCTTTAGTATTCTTCTGGTAAAAGCATCACATAATAAAAAACGTCTACATCATCTTCTCGGATGACGTAGACTTTCTTAGGTAATGCATTTTGATTTTTTACATAGTTTGTATAGTGATATTCCAATTTGTATGCAGGTTGTTCTTGTTCATGTGTGATTGAGAGTATATTCTCATCTTCTTGCAGTTTAAAAATGTGTAGGTAATCTGTCTGAGGTTGATTGTCCCGTTCTTTTACCATGTTCCAAAGTAAGATTTGAAGGTCTAGAGATAAGTGTTCACTAATGCCTCTTGTGATATATCGATTGATTTTCATGTTATTTTACCTCGTCTTGAATTTCTTTCATAATGATAATTGCTTGGCTAATAATCGTAACAGATATTTGTGCCACTTTGATCCAATTATTCATGGTTATTCCCTCCTTTTTTTAGTAGATGACGTTCATCGATAATCGTATTTTTAGTATCTGTGAGATATAAAAAGTCCATATCAAAATGATCCAAATAACCAATGCTGATGAGTTGGTTATTGGCGTATATTAGAAATGGATAGATACTTAGCTCATGTAGCTCATCATTATAGTAGGTATAAGTTTCAAGTGTAAGATGCGCAAGTGGAGAATTATTAATAAAACGTTCCGGTAGAATATTTTCTGCTGCTTCTTCAAGTGCTTCACATTCCCATGTTTCGCTGTTAGATAGTTGGAATAGACGAGTTATATATTGTTTGAGTTCTTGAGTGGTTGTTTTCATATCATTGCCTCCTAGATAGTGTGATAGTGATGTAGTTGGTATACATCATTGGGATAATATATATTTGATTTGTCATTTATTACGAATCCCGGTGGAAATAAGAGAAAATTCCATATAAAAACCCGCTACAAACGTTGGTGTAACAAGGAAATCCCGGAATCCCACTCATTTTGACGAACAATCAACTCATTATTTATAAGTATTGATGATAGGGTGAGGTCTCTGCTTCCTTATATATATTATTTATTTATAAAAAATAACGGGATTTTGGGATTGTGCTTGCACAATCCTTCTGCTTCTTTGAATTTGCAAATCCCATTCATTTCCCGGTAAAAAATCATCGTGGGATGTTCTTTAGCAATTTCAATATAAGCATCGTGTAGTTATGAAAATAATTACGACAATGACTGTTTCATTAGATAAGTGTTATTGAAATTGATAAAGAGAATTCTTAAACTTAGTTAGAAACTTTAAAGAAAGAAAAAACGAAGCGCTTGAGGGCACTTCGTTAATATTACAATTGGTATTATTAATCTTCTTCACTAGAGTCGGTATCATCATCTGAATATACAGGTTTAGGACTACCTACATCTCCACGTGGATTGTTTGGATTATAACCTATGAATGCTTGTTCATCTTCAGATAAATTATCTAATTCCTCTTGAGTCATTCCAGTATCTTTATTTTTTTCTAGTTCTTGCCTACCATATTCAGCCATTTTATCAGAAATAGGCTGAAATTTTCCTTCATTAGCTAATCTTGTAGCTTCAGGAGTCATTTCGCTTTCAGATATAACCCCATCTCCATTTTTATCAAATCTGCGAAGATTATTTGGATCATCATTCTTCTTACTTTCTTCACTATTATTCTGGTTATTTACATTTGTGTATTCATTTTTATTATTACCTTCTTGTGAATTTGTTTCTAGAGATTGGTTGTTACTTGTAGTTTGTTGAGTAGTATCTTGGTTTGATTCATTAGATTCAAGATCTTTTTGTTTATCAGATTTTGATGGTTTATTCTCATCTTTCTTATCTTTATCTTGTTTTTTACTTACAGTATCAGCTTTTGTGTTGTCATTGATGAACGTATCTTTAGCAAAATTTACTACAAATAGTGCTAAACCAATAAATATGATTGATAGTATTGCAATTAATAGAATATTAATAATTTTTTTCATTCATTTTTCTCCTTATGATTTTGATAAATAAATAATAGAGTGAGTAAATAATTAATTTAAAGAAACATCCTCATCGATTACTACATCATCATCTATACCTTCATACATTGTTACATGTCCAGTACTAGTTACATTTATTTTATAGGTTGCGCCAGCCCCAGATTTGTTATTGGCAACGATAGACCAAGTATCACTACTAGCATCATAAGTTGGCTCCTGAAACCTTATTAATGAAGCGTCACCGCCACTGTCATTAATTCCTTTTATGACATAGTCAAATACATTATTACGATTCACTTTAGTATTAGACGTATTGTTATGTGCTTCATTACTTGCTACATCATTATTATTTTCGTCCGTAGAAGTTTCTATAGTATTTCCATTAGATTGATTTATTTGTTGATTTGAAGTGGTATCTTTATGTGTATTTTCTGTTTGTTTTTGATTAAGTTGTTTTTTCAAATCGTCGATTTCCTTGACTTTGCTATATCCAAAAAGACCAGCAATAGCTAATATTGCTAAGACAATTAATACACTTAATATCTTTATTGCCGTTTTCATTGTTCTTTCTCACCTTCATCTCCACTACATAATTTTAGTCTTCACTTCCATCATCAATATAGCTACCTGATTTTTTTGCTTCTTGCATTTTTTTATCTAATTCTTCAGGATTGTCATAGACATCTTTTAAAGTGTCCCTTAATTCAGATAGTGTTATTTTCATATTATCAGGAGTAGGAGCTCCTCCAGTCTGTCCTAATTCATCAGTTGGTCTCTCATATGCGTTTTCATTGTAGTTGTTATTTATGTTAGTTGTCTTATCGTTTGTAGTAATGTCTTGCTCATTACTAGATGTTTGTTGTTGAGTGTTATTTGCTTCAACTGATTGATTTTCATTATTAGTAATTAGGTTTGAATCATTATCTTGGTTTAATTTACTAGAATTTGTAGAGCTGTTATTTTTAGAAGTATCTTGATGAGATTTATTAGTAGTTTTAGTATCGTTGTCACTCCACATATCTCTAGCAAAATTTACTGCAAACAATATTAAACCAATAAATATGATGGATAGTATCGCAATTAGTAAAACATTAATAATTTTTTTCATTCATTTTCCCCCTTTATTTGTAATATTTAAAATTTAACAAATTAATTTTATCTAATTTTTATAATCGTATCTACTATATTTTTAATTATTTATTATTTTAGTTAATATTTATACTCATTTCTTTTATTAAATAGTAAGATACAGTGTTTGTGGCAAAAATAAAGACGAAGTGCTAAGGAGCACTTCGTCAAGTGGATGATTATTAAATAGTTGTTTGATAATTTCATTATTCAGTTTAAGCGTAACATAAAATTGCTTCTTATGATGCTCATCTTTTCTGATGTCAATGCGATCGATGACTGTTAGATATAGTGATTTCAATTGAGATTTCTCTAATTTGTCTATATCTTTGAATATTGTTTGTAGTATGTTGGCAATCATATCAGCATCATAATGTGGAGCTTCCGCTTGTTTATCTTGTTCTAGTTGATGGATTTGATTATTTATTTGATTCAATTCATCTTGATAGTTAAGTATTGTTGGTTTTAATATACTATCTAAGTCAGGTGAGTCTTCAATCGTTTTCGTTAGTGTATGCATTTTGATTTTTAGTTCTTCACATTGTGACTGTTTATAGGCAATATCATGATTCAAAGAAGAGACGTCTATTTGACTTCTTTCATTTACTTTTTCAACCAATTGTTTCAATACCTTTTTACTTTTGATAATCTCCAATATTTGATCCATAACATATTTTTCCAATACATCTGCTCTAACACTATTGGCTGAACATACTTTAGAACCTTTGTTTCTAAAATTACTACATGAGTAATATCTGATTCGTTTCTTAGTGCCATCTTTTAAAGTATTAGTTGTATTACTTGCGGCCATTGCTGCGCCACATTTCGGACTCGGACATTTTACAATCCCAGTCAGTAGATTGGTTCCTTTACCATGAACTTGTGGTTTCTTACGACTCTCTTGGCGTTTAAACTGTACTTTATCCCATAAGGCTTTATCAATAATAGGCGCATGCTTACCATCCGCAATAATCGGTTCTTCATTGAGTCCTTTTCGTCTCTTATCGCTCCAGTGTCTATACTTCGCAAACTGTATCTTTCCAATATAAAAAGGGTTTGAGATGATATAGGTAATGGATGAAATACTAAACGGTTTCCCTTTCTTAGTCACGTAACCTTTGTGATTTAATGCATTCGCAATTTTACGATAACCGTGCCCTTTGGCGTATGACTCAAAAATATATTTAACAATATTCGCTTCATGTTGATTGATCATGAGCTCTTTTTTACTATCAGGCACTTTATCATAGCCTAGAGGTAAATTACCTTGGTAATAACCTTCAATGGCACGTTGTCTTTGACCGTTATAAACGTTTTCTACGATTGTATTTCTTTCAAACTCAGAGAAACTAGCAAGAATTTGGAGCATCAATTTACCTGTTGAGCTGGCAATTTCTATTTTTTCAGTTAGACTAAAAAATTCGACATTAATCTTATACAATTCTTCGACAATATTTAGTAAGTCTGAGGTATTTCTAGCTAAACGATTGGTTTTGTAGACCATAATACAATCTAACTTACCGTCGTTTGCATCTTTTAACATACGTTGCAGTTCAGGGCGTTGCGTTGTTTTACCCGATATACCACGATCGGTATATTCATTAACAACTTCATAGCCTTGAAATTGACAATACTCTGTAAGTTGGTTCAATTGACCTTGAATACTGTAACCATCGGTCTGCATTTCAGTTGATACACGTGCATATAATCCAATACGTTTCTTTTTGAGTTGTTTCATACGACTTCATTCCTTTCAGATATTATTAAGTGTGATTGTTCAACGATATTGAGTGGACTATTTTTAAAGTAGATTCCTTGTAATTGTTTAGTTTGAGTTATGTTGATGCAATCGATAAAAGGTGCTATATCCTGTAAAGTTATTTTATTTTTTATGACATATTTTAATTTGTCATCGATTTGGTAGGTTGAATAAGTAGAGTAATTCTCTTCACTTTTACAACTAGAAGATAAACGTTTGAACGTTTTTACATCAATACGATTTTGAGCTAGCTTTTCGATGAGTTGTTCTTGTGTTAGATGGGTTTCTTTATGCTTCATTTGTTGCTGTTTTAGGACTTTGAGTATTGTGTCATTCAATCGATTATGAAACGATTGTTCTTCAAAATACTTTTTACAAGTGTCGAGTACTTCACTTTCAAGTTCTGATGCATTTATACTTTTAAATGGGCATGTACGATAAGCGTCATTCATATTTTTAGGGCAAACATAGTAACGTAGAGAATAGTTCTCTTTTTTTATCGTTAAGTTTGTTAATGTTGATTGACAGTAAGGACATCTAAGTAGCTTCTTTAATTTGTTTTCAGAAATATATTGTTTATGATGTTTATTCAAGCGACGTTGCTGTGCTTCTTCAAATGTATCAATGTCGACAATAGAAGGGACTAAATCATTAAATGTTCCATACTTATTGATGACACGACCGCAATAGTTAGGGTTCAAGAGAATATTTCTAACTTGATAGGGCTTACGTGGAGTAAGCTTAGGATGGTTATCTAGATGTTGGGAAATCTTTTTGTAGCCTAGACCTTGTAAGTACCAGCGATAAACTGCTTTGACTGTATGGACTTCTTCTTTATGTACAACAAAATGACCTTGTCTATAACGATAGCCAAAAGGTGCATGAGTTGTGATTAGCTTACCTTGTTTGGCTTTTTCTCTTATTCCATTTCGTGTCTGTTCACTGATATTATTAGACTCCATTTCAGCTAGACTCATAAGTATGTTTAGGCGAAAGCGATCAAATTCTTTAGATAAGTCAAAATAGCCATCATTCACGCTGATGATTGTGACGCGATGCTTTTTACAAATTTCAAAGAATTGTATAGCGTTTTTCAAATTACGATGGAGTCGATTCAGACGATAGCAACACAATACTTTACATTTTCCAGACGTAATCATTTCTACCATCCTTTGATAACCTGAACGTTTTGTATGTCGACCTGTTTTCTTATCATCATAAAACGTCACATTAGACCATCCATATTGCTTAGCAGTATCCATAATAAGCGATTTTTGCGTCGCTAAACTTTGTTGTTTGAGTGTACTTTGACGTACATAAGCAATCGCTTCTTCCATGTTATACACCTCCAAAAAGATAATATATATTTGTGAGTAAATTCGAATGAAAGGTCCAACGTGCTTTTAACACGTTGGACCGCAATGATTAATTATCGTTCTGTAACTCTTCAACGATTAAATCAGCTAGTAATTCAATCAATTCATCCATTTTATCTACTCCTGTACGATTTCATCTTTAAGTTATTAAAAATCAATTAAATCATCGTTCTTTTTTTTCCATGATTCAAGTATCTTTTTGTTATCCAAGTTAATTTCAGCTTTAATAGGTTCAGCATCTTTAGTTAGACCAAAAATAGACGCATATTCTGAATCTAACTTTAAATGGTAAAAGACAAGCGACTGTTTCTTGCCATTGTTATCTTTGACTGTTCGTTTTGTCGTAATTCGATCACGGTCAGATTCGATAAATCCTTTATCTCTTAGTGCATTCACGACATTGTTGACATCCTGAAAGTGCTGTTCTTTCAGCATATCTTTAAATACAGTCGCAATGATTTTGACTTCGATATAATCATCTTTTAAGGCAATTAGTCCATAATTCTCAATCATATTCTTTAACGCTTTGTCATCAGAAAACTTACCACGGTTTTGTGCTACAAATTGCGTAATGACTTCGATCGCTTTATCTGCTAGTGATCGTTCAGAGACTGTATGACCATGATAATCAATAAAGTAGTCTCTTATTTTAGCGATATCAATATCTGTAGCTAAAACACGACTTAGAATCTTGGCCGAAGTAGTGATAGCCGCATAGCGCTTAAACATACGAATACCAGTATTATTTTTTTCATCCTTCAATTTATCTTTAAACCAATGATGCTCATCTTGAAACCATTGAATGACTTCATCTTCACGGTTGATAAGATATTTAGCTACTAACGGTAAAACATGACCATAGTTTAGTGCCACAGATTTTTTAATATTATCAGAATTTGTTGCATCTTTAGTAAACCGTTCATTAATTTCAATAGTTCTCACGCGTAAACCATCATTTTGAGCAGAATCAGTAAAGATACTGTATTCAGAGGTTGAAATCACAGAAGTGCCCCAATTCTTAGGCGTTTTAACTTCTCCATGTACATTGGAACGTTGACGCCCTTGACCTTCAGCGATAGAGTACAATAACCCTGTTGTATCTTTAAAAGTTGCTGAGGAGAGCTCGTCAAATACCATAGGTATGCCATAATTGTTACTCAAGTAACCTTCAAGAGCGTTACGTGTGCCATTCCAACTTCGAAAAAGTGTTTGATTACCTTTGGTTGGATTTCCAGCGACGGATACCGCTAAAGCTGCCGCTGTTGATTTGCCGGTTGAGGATTGACCTGTAAAACTAAAGATAATTCCTGCAAATTCGATTTCATGTTTATGCTTCAGAAAGGCTGTCACTAAGGCAGAAATTCCAAATACGACCGCTAACTCTAGAAGAAGATGACCTTTGACTTCGTTCATATACATATTTAACCAATCTTTAAATGTCCCTTTAGGCTCTAATAGATAAGCACTATCGACAATAGGCTCTAAAGATGCTAACTGATCATATTGTTTAGATGTGTAAACGGTATCTACCATTACAATGTAACCGTGGGGTGTTTCTATGATGCCCGAGCCATCATATAAATCAGAAGTGGGCAGTTCATCGCGCATTAACTGTAGTGCATAGCTCAAATCTCTTATATAACTTTCATTGATACTGTAACCATATTTAATCAAGGAAGGTAAGTTTCGAGTTGTTAAAATATCAGATTCAAATGTATGTTCTTTATCCTTACCGTTAGAAATAATTATCTTTTCTGTGTTTTCTGAGGCATGCCAAAATTTAGCTTCAACAGTGATACAACTAGACATAGTCACCACTTTTTCCTCATCTCCATCTTTTTTAGGTGGAATAGTTTTATGACATCCCATTGAATCTATATGGTATGGAAATCGTTTAAAAAAGACATGATGACTCATTAGCGAACACCTCCTTTCGAAGGGTTGCTGTTATGGTGTGGATTAGGACCTGTTTTAAGATAAGCTAAGTGTCCATGAGTATCCTTACCGATAACGATAAATGGGACATTTGGCGTATGTTTAATAAAATATGCGAACCAACGCCCAACATCTTGTTGGACTGCTGTTGAGCAAATAACATTAGACGCAAGGTTCAAATCATTAAATGTAAATACAGCACCTGTTTTCAAATTGAAAGCTATTCCCAAAACTTTGCGTTTTAACAATAAAAAGTGGAAACTCTTTTTATTCATTTGGATCATCCTTTGTACATTAGTCATCATTTAAATGATGCCTTTGTATCTTATATCTATACTGAGATATAAAGTTCTAAATTTGAGAGGAAAATATTAGGACATTGGTATTACACCTTTTGTTAATTAAAAAACCCAACGAAAAAAATCGTTGAGTTTAAAAAAGTATGCTAATAATATAATTTAGATCCACTATTCAATTTTTTTAAGCGTAATTTATAAAAATCATTAATTACCTGAATCATTAATTTATCAAGAATACCATTGTAATCGTTATTAAAAGTCTCCCTACTATATATTTCACTAATATTATAATCTTTAAGGTTTGAAATTAATGAATCTTCTATTTTCATTGTTAGTTCTGGGTGCTGTTCAATTGTATTGCGAACTAATATTTTTAATTGAGTATTTCTTACATAACCATTAATAAGACTTTCGAAACGAATTAAATTTTCTTCGTGTTTATCTATTATTGTATTCAACTCATTTTTTAAATTATTCAAACTGTGTAAGGCAATTAATATATCGTATTGAGATGCTTCTTCGATAATACGACTTGAAACATTGACTACTTTATCAATTAAATCAGTTATAGCAGTGAATAATGTAAAATGAAATGTATCTTCAATTGTTGTTAAATAAAATAACTCATTATTACTAATTAACTTATTTTTCTTCATAAATTTATCTATATTATTTTTAGATTTAATAATATCGTCTATTGTTAAATTAACTTTACGTGAACTTTTTTTCATAATACTACGGATAAATTTGAAGTAAGTATCATTATGATCGTATAGATTAAGAGAAACACCAATTACAGCCTGTCTAAATTGATCTATTTCATCAGATTGATTTAAGCTATTATTATTGTGAGATGAAGGTTTGATACTATTAGCTATTTCAAAGTATTGAGAGTTACTCTTTCTTTCTCTAATTAAACCTTCGATTACTAACTTTTTAAAATACTGAGATTTATTTATACTTGAGATATCTTTTTTTACATATGAATCTTGCTTTTCTTTATAAATGAGGTATCTTGTTAAAAAGTCGCTTATTATAATATCATCAATATTTTCTAACGATAAATCTCGATGTTGTTTTAATATCGTATGCTTTAAATCCTTAAAGTTTTCTAAAGAAGAGACTTGATCTTCATTTCTAATATAGTTTACTCGTTGTTTAATTTGCTCTAACTCAATATTTTTTCGAATTTCTTTCATAGCTTTGTTAGCTATTTTTTTAGCGAATTCTGTTGTATGGTTGATTGTTTCCAAGTAATCGTTAAAATATGTTTCTAGGACATTTAAATCTAATATATTCAAAATGGCTGTACCTTGATCAATAAATTCATTTAATAAGTCTTTAATATCAATTTTACTTTGACTATCAATAAAATAATGCATTTTATTTTTTAAAAAATGTTTAGGGATTTCATCTATAAAAAAACCAGTTTTGTCACATTCCACAGTATGTTGCTCCACAGTTTGTTCATCCTGATTTATAAAATAGCTTACATATATAGTTTCGCTAGGTTGAGCTTTTCCACATATAAAATTTGGTCGGTATTCTTTAGGTAAATAATCCTCTAAGTATTCTTCTAATATGAATTCTGAATTAATTTTATGTATAAAATAACTAAAATTTCGAAACCACATTTCTATTTTCCATTTATTTTTAATCATAGTATTACTCACTTTCAATAATATTTACTAATTTTTCCCTATAAGATATACAATATAAATAGGAGATAAACGTTTCCGTTGGAGAGGTTTTATGAAAAGGTCAGTCGAGTCTTTCAGTAAGTTAAATCAAGTTTTAAAGAATTATAGAGATAATAGCTTATGGATATTTTCCAATTTCTTTTTTTCTTAATTTTTCACGAATTTTCGATTCACCATTATTTTGTATATTGTAAGTTACAATTTTACGATTGATTCTTTTATTCAAACTTGGAAGGTAGAGTTTGTTTAATATATCAATAATGAAAAAATCTAATAATTTGTTATCAGTACATTCACTATACTCATCTATACTTGGTTCATTTGATGTATATCTAGCTACTTTCTTTATGCTTTACATTCAAATACTTGGAATCAACAGGTTTTACTTGCTTGTATGTAATAAAATTTTCGGGATTGTTTTCTTTATTATATTGATAAACTTTATATAGTTGCTTGAAGTTTAAGTCATTTTTTTATTTTTGTAAATTACAAGTAAACATTAATTCTGTTGAGCAAAATTATATTGACTCACCTTATTAATGTTGTATACTTAGATTAAGTGATTCTAAATTGCAATTATTGGGAGGAATATAAATGAAAGGAAAAAAGTATGATTTTTTGCCAAATAGACTAAATAAATATTCAATTCGTAAATTCACTGTTGGAACAGCTTCACTATTAATTGGTGCTACATTAGTATTTGGTATTGGAAATGAAGCAAAAGCAGATGAAATATCGAATACTACAGGTCAGGTAAGTTTTGATAATGAAAGTTCTGTTAAAGAAAATTCTTCACAGTCGTCTGAATTAGAAAAAACACTAAGTACTGAGGAGACAACAAAAGAAGAGCAACCAAGTACTGAGGAAACAGCAAAAGAAGAGCAACCAAGTACTGAGGAAACAGCAAAAGAAGAGCAACCAAGTACTGAGGAAACAACAAAAGAAGAACAACCAAGTACTGAGGATACAACAAAAGAAGAACAACCAAGTACTGAGGATACAACAAAAGAAGAACAACCAAGTACTGAG
>NZ_JAESLK010000026.1:27100-33870 GCF_017892585.1 Staphylococcus sp. GDY8P57P
CAAGTACTGAAGATACAACAAAAGAAGAACAACCAAGTACTGAAGATACAACAAAAGAAGAGCAACCAAGTACTGAGGATACAACAAAAGAAGAACAACCAAGTACTGGAGAGTTAACAGAGGATACTGATTTAAACACTAATACTTCCACTTTACAAGAGCAGCTTGAAAATACAGAAAATAAAGAAGAAATAGTGAATGAATATTTAACAGAGCAGTTATCTGAAGAAGAAGCAGATGCGATTATAGAAATTGCTAATATAGACTATAATAATGCAACAACAGAAGAAATTAATGATGAGATTTTGAAGGCGGCTTTAATAAACTTGTCTAACGAGATTGATAGTGAACAGCCATTGGCTACTAGAGCAACTCGTATGTTTTCAGCAATTAATACTTTAGCAGCTGATACACCAAATGAAACAAAATATCAATTCCCAACTGATTCTGATTTAGCATACTTATTGAGAGATTTAAAGTATGATGCAACAACAGTAAATGAAGATACTGCTTTAAGATATGCTGGGTTAAATCAATTTGAAAATGCAGATAGTAGTTCAATTAAATTGCAATTAACAAAATGGTTAGCTACTTCAAGTCAATTTACAAAGGGGGGTAAAATTAATTTATCATTCCCACAGGAAGCATTTTCAAGTCAAATTGAATCTATTACTTTAAATGGTGTTCAAATGACATCAAATAGTGATCGATCAAACTGGAGTGCGCCAGTGAACGGTCGGACGGTTAATTCTGGATTAATTGGTGTTGTTACTAACCATGATTTAATTATTAATTTAAAAGATAATCAAACACTGCAGTCTTTAGGTTATACAAATGATAAACCTGTATATGTCTTACATACTTGGACTAATAATGAAGGTGAAATTGCTGCTGAGAGTATTGATACATCATTTATTAGCCCAACTGTTGAAACAGACGTAGACAACAGCAAGAGAACAGATTTTACAGCCGGAAAAGTAAAAAATCAAATTCGCTACAATAAAGACAATCAAACTATAGATTCGGTTCATACTTTTAAACCAAACCAAAACTTTTTACAAACAGACTATAATTGGGTTGTATATATTAAAGAACAAATCCCTCAAGATTTATTACCTTATATAGATTTAAATAACATTGAACTTTACGTTTCAGATGAAAATGGTAATAAAATCAGTGAAAATAGAGTTGTTAATGTTTTTGCAGACGACAATGGCTTGGTTGATACTAGTAAGGTAGATAGCATCTCAATCCTAGATAATAATACAATTAGTGATTTAAATAGTGCTAGAGGTGAATTAGATAGAAATGTATTTTATGGTACATTAGGACAATCAAGAAGTTATACATTATCTTATTCATTACTTCCTGGTGTTACTTTAGAAAAAATTGCTGAAGATTTAAATGAAAGTACGGAAGATGCACGTTTAGACTTTTCATCTTGGTTAGAAGCAGATTATGTAGATAATCGTACAGTAGGATCTGATAATGGAGCACCATTCCAGCCTTTAGAAGGTTCTTATGCTACATCATATCTAGATTTTTATGACTATGACAATGATGGTGTACCAGATATTATTGATGATGAACCAGAAATAGGTAATAATGACCCTACAATTGATTCTATTGAGGATCAAATTATTACAGAAGGGGAAAGTATTACTCCTATTAGTATTACATCTCAAGATGATGACAATGATCCGTTAACTACAACGGTTACAAACTTACCTGAAGGCGTTAGTTATAATGAAGAAACTAGACAAATAGAAGGTACTCCACAAGTAAATGATTGGAAAGATACCGAAGAAGTTCGTGACTATGAAGTTCAAGTAACAGTAGATGATGGTCAAGGTGGACAAACCGTCGAAACATTTATTATCAGTGTTAATAGAGACACAGATGGAGACGGCAGTCACAGATGATGTTGATACAGATGATGATAATGACGGCGTTAACGATAGTGATGAAGAAAAGGCTAACTTAGATCCGAAAAACAAAGATACCGACGGTAATGGCATCACAGACGGAGAAGAAGATACAGATAATGATGGTTATACAAATGACGAAGAGTCAGATGATAATTCATCAACAATCACAGACAAAGATAACGACGGTGTATCAGATGTAGTAGATCCAGCAGATACAGATGGAGACGGCATCACAGATGATGTTGATACAGATGATGATAATGACGGCGTTAACGATAGTGATTAAGAAAATAAACAACATGGTAAAGAACAATTACCTGACACAGGTACTAGTGAACAAGCGAATGGCACATTATTAGGTTCATTATTCGCTGCAGCAGGATCACTATTCTTAGCTGGTAAACGTCGTAAAAATAAAAAAGAAGATAAATAAGTATCTTTAAATGTTAGATAGATGATAATAAGATAGATAGCCAGGTCATTAAAATGGCCTGGCTATCTTTATATCCGTTGAGTTTTCTTATTTATTATTAGAATATATGTAAAAGTATTTTATCGGAGGCTAATATACGTTTAGAAACTAAAATTAAAGAATTAGTGTAAGAACTAAAAAATAAAGAAATAGGGGAGAATTACGTCTTTTTAAGTGTAGGAACATCTAATTAAAGTAAAAAATATAGATTTATATCCAGAACCTTTGGGGAAAATGTTTTCAATTTATGTCAGACATGTGATATTTATTTAGATATTAATAAAGGAAACGAAATTTATGAAGGTATCTTGTTAACATTGATATACTAAATGCTTTTATTTGGATATGAAGAAATGGTTCATAATCAGTCATTTATTAATTGAGATCATCTTTTTAAAGTTAATCAGGATAATAAATTATGTCAGTTATTAAGTAATATTAGGATGCGCTAACTACTATTTGTTACTAAGTTAAATACACAATTGCGGTATGCTAACTCGATGTCTAAAACATAATTGCAAAATAAAAAAGTATGTGAAAGTTAATAAATTATATCTAATTTAGCATAAAAGTTGTAGACTTCTATTTAATTATAATATAAAATTATAATGTAGTTATTTACTTAAATAACTACATTAACAGGTTGGTCCTTGTTATTCTTTAAAGTACTTTATTTTAGTCATGCCTTTTCGGCATGGCTTTTTTATTAGTATTAAATAATAAGATGTCCTATATTTAATTACAAATTAATAAAATAGATAGAGTTAGACAGTTAATATTTTGATATTAATAAATCAATCAGAAAAACCGCATCATTAACCGATACGCAGAAGCATATCACAAATAAAACTAAAAAATAGATTGTGTATAGTATAAAAGGAAGGGATTTATATTAAAATTTTGACAATAAAATGTAAGCGCTCTAAAATAAAAAATTAACTCGTACGTATAAGTGGACAAGAAGGGAGTTTTATAATGAAAGATAAAATATTAGGAACTTTATATGGCCAAGCTATTGGAGACGCTTTAGGTATGCCTTCAGAATTATGGAATCGCAACAAAATTAAAGATTTTTTTGGGAAAATCACAACTTTTTTAGATGGTCCTTATGAAAATAAGGTAGCCAGAAATTTCACCAAAGGACAGTTTACAGATGATACTGCACAATCACTACTAATCATTGATGCACTAAATAAAAATCATTTTGAACCTTCAAAAAAATCATAGCAGACGAATTGATTGAATGGGCCAATGCTACAAACGCATTTAAAAATAATATTCTTGGCCCAAGTTCTAAAGCAGCTTTAACTGCAATAATACAAGGAGAAGATTCCCAATTCTATACAAAAAATGCATTAACTAATGGGTCGGCTATGAGAATTGCTCCTATTGGTACTTTATTTTCTAAAGATCAAAAAGTAGAGCTTGTAAATTATGTTAAGGAAATTAGTGAAGCTACTCACACAAGTGATGTTGCAATAGCCGGAGCTAGTATGATTGCTTATGCAGTAACATTGGCAGCGGAAGATAAGAATTGGAAAGAAATTATAGAAGGCGTTTTGGATATTCACGATATAGCTATTAAAGAAGGAGAACAAACTTTTTCTGCATCAATAGCAGAAAGATTAAAATTAGCAGTTCAGTTTGCCAATCATTTCGAAAGTGAGGAGGAATATTCGCTCTGGCTTTATGATGTGATAGGATGCGGAACATCATTAACTGAATCGGTCCCCACTGCTTTGGCAATTGCTTATTTTTGTAAAGACCCCAATAAATGCGCAATTTTTTGTGCGAATATCGGTGGGGATACTGACACAATTGGCGCTATGGCAACTGCTATATCGGGAGCTAAATACGGATATAGTAATTTTAAAAAACTTTGGATAGAGACTATCGACAAACACAATAGTGTGAACTTAGAACAATATGCAACTACGCTCGAAAAAAATAAGATGTTATAAAAAATGGAGGTGTTCGTTATGGAAAAAGAAGAAGTCTTTCTTCCTGAAAGTGAAAAAAACGGGAAACCTATCGACTTATTTTTTATATGGTTTGCAGCCAATCTAGGTATTCTCGGGATAGTTTATGGCGCTGTCATAGTAAGTTACGGATTGAGCTTTTTACAATCAATTTTGATTGCTATAATAGGTCCGTTATCCTTTGTTCTAGTTGGTTATATAAGTGTAGCTGGTAAAGATAGTGGAGCTACAACTTTTATGCTCTCAAGAGCACCATTTGGATTTAAAGGCAATCATATACCTGCTTTAATTGGCTGGGTAGGTCAAGTTGGTTGGTTATCTGTTAATGTTTCTACAGGAACTTTAACTCTTCTGGCTTTATTTAGTACTTTTGGTTTTAAGACTAGTACATTTCTAATTTTGATGAGTTTAGCGATTTTTGCTGGGCTAGTTATTATATCTGTTCTTTTTTCACAAAAAATACTTGTATCAGTACAAACATTTTTCACATATGTATTTGGTGCATTAACCTTATTAGTTATAACAATTTTAATTACTAATACTGATTGGAACGCCCTTTTTTCTATGAAATCTGGGTCTTGGCTTAAAGATTTTCTACCTGCATTAGCCTTTGTAATAGTAGGAACTGGATTGACTTGGACTAACGCAGCTGCAGATTATAGCCGTTTTCAAAAAAAATCGAACAGTTCTTTATCAATAATCACTAGTGTTACAGCTGGCGCGTTTATCCCTTTATTTATCATTATAAGTACTGGAATTTTATTAGCTACTTCAGAGCCACAATTAGCAAATGCAGAAAATCCAATCTTACTAATTAGCGAAGTACTACCAAATTGGATGACAGTAATTTACTTAATATCTGCTTTAGGTGGCCTTACTCCTATGTGTTTTTTAGGTTTAAAGTCCTCAAGATTAATTATGAGTACTTTTGATTTGAAAGTAAAAAATTCTACAGTTATTATTATTCATTCAATTATTATTATTGCCATTCCTATTTATGTCTTAGTAGTTTCCAGAAATTTTCTCGCTTTTTTTGAAATGTTTTTAGGAGTTTTGGGTATTGGATTAGCTGCTTGGAGTGCAATTTTCATTGTTGATTATGCAACATTGAGAAAAAATATAGGTTATGAAAAAAAATTAGTTTACGATCCCCAGTATAATAGTCTGAATATTAAAACAGTAATGGTCTGGAGTATAGCAGTAATAGCAGGTGCATTAATAAACATTTTTACTTCTTCAAGTTTTGATATAATTGTAACATTTATGGTTAGCGGATTTTTATACTATATATTTAATATTTCTTTAAATACTCACAGAAAGAAGGCTAAAAAATGAAAAGTTCATCAAGAGAATATAAACAGATTAATAGCCAAAAAAAGGTTTTGGTGATCGGCAGTGCTGTTATTGATGTGATTTTAAATGTTGATAGTATACCAAGTAGTGGATCGGACGAATTTGCCTACTCTGAGAAGACAATAGTAGGTGGTTGCGCATATAATGTAGGCGATATACTTAGTCAGTTCAAAGCTAATTATGATTTGATGGTGCCCGTTGGCGATGGTCCTAATGGAACAATTATTAAAAATAAGTTAAAAAAAGAAGGCAAAACTTCATTATTAAATAATATATTAGGAGATAATGGTTGGACGTTATGTATCGTTGAAAATAATGGAGAACGCACTTTTTTAACGATGCCCGGAGTTGAAATGACATGGAAAAAGAATTGGTTTAAAGAAATTGACCTTAATAAGTATGATTATATTTATGTGTCAGGTTATTCTTTTGAACATCCTTCAGACGAAGTTTTATTAGAAGAATTTAGTCGTTTAAACGAGAAAACTACAATTATTTTTGACCCCTCACCAAGGATTAATAAAATGAACTGTGAAAGTATAAGGAAGTTGCTTGAAATAAACACAATAGTACATGCCAACGAGGATGAAATATTACAATTGAGTAGTGAGAATCATGTGAAAGATGCGGCATTAGAAGTAAGTAAACAGACTAATCAACCTGTGATAGTTACGTTAGGCAACGAAGGTACTCTTATAGCAAATAAGTGTAAAGTTAAGATTTTAGAGGGGGAAAATGTTCCTATAACTGATACTATAGGCGCTGGTGATTCACACACAGCAGCTTTTATAGCAGGTTTGCTAGATAACCAAAGTATTGAAAAAGCTTGTATATGGGGAAACGAAGTAGCATCTAAAATTGTGCAAGAACGAGGTGGAAATACGGATATATTCAATCCTATAGATGAAGAATATTAAATTTGTCTCACGCTTACTATCTTCAACAGTTGTTGTATTTTAGCTTTAGGCTTATAAACTATTTAAAAGAAGGTTCTGTTGCAAAGTAAAAAATATAGCCAACCACTAATTTATCATGTCA
>NZ_JAESLK010000027.1:0-1715 GCF_017892585.1 Staphylococcus sp. GDY8P57P
TGTTACAAACACTATTTAGTATTATGAGCTAATCAAACATCATAAATTTTTATGGAGAGTTTGATCCTGGCTCAGGATGAACGCTGGCGGCGTGCCTAATACATGCAAGTCGAGCGAACAGATAAGGAGCTTGCTCCTTTGACGTTAGCGGCGGACGGGTGAGTAACACGTGGGTAACCTACCTATAAGACTGGGATAACTTCGGGAAACCGGAGCTAATACCGGATAATATTTCGAACCGCATGGTTCGATAGTGAAAGATGGTTTTGCTATCACTTATAGATGGACCCGCGCCGTATTAGCTAGTTGGTAAGGTAACGGCTTACCAAGGCGACGATACGTAGCCGACCTGAGAGGGTGATCGGCCACACTGGAACTGAGACACGGTCCAGACTCCTACGGGAGGCAGCAGTAGGGAATCTTCCGCAATGGGCGAAAGCCTGACGGAGCAACGCCGCGTGAGTGATGAAGGTCTTCGGATCGTAAAACTCTGTTATTAGGGAAGAACATACGTGTAAGTAACTGTGCACGTCTTGACGGTACCTAATCAGAAAGCCACGGCTAACTACGTGCCAGCAGCCGCGGTAATACGTAGGTGGCAAGCGTTATCCGGAATTATTGGGCGTAAAGCGCGCGTAGGCGGTTTTTTAAGTCTGATGTGAAAGCCCACGGCTCAACCGTGGAGGGTCATTGGAAACTGGAAAACTTGAGTGCAGAAGAGGAAAGTGGAATTCCATGTGTAGCGGTGAAATGCGCAGAGATATGGAGGAACACCAGTGGCGAAGGCGACTTTCTGGTCTGTAACTGACGCTGATGTGCGAAAGCGTGGGGATCAAACAGGATTAGATACCCTGGTAGTCCACGCCGTAAACGATGAGTGCTAAGTGTTAGGGGGTTTCCGCCCCTTAGTGCTGCAGCTAACGCATTAAGCACTCCGCCTGGGGAGTACGACCGCAAGGTTGAAACTCAAAGGAATTGACGGGGACCCGCACAAGCGGTGGAGCATGTGGTTTAATTCGAAGCAACGCGAAGAACCTTACCAAATCTTGACATCCTTTGACAACTCTAGAGATAGAGCCTTCCCCTTCGGGGGACAAAGTGACAGGTGGTGCATGGTTGTCGTCAGCTCGTGTCGTGAGATGTTGGGTTAAGTCCCGCAACGAGCGCAACCCTTAAGCTTAGTTGCCATCATTAAGTTGGGCACTCTAAGTTGACTGCCGGTGACAAACCGGAGGAAGGTGGGGATGACGTCAAATCATCATGCCCCTTATGATTTGGGCTACACACGTGCTACAATGGACAATACAAAGGGCAGCGAAACCGCGAGGTCAAGCAAATCCCATAAAGTTGTTCTCAGTTCGGATTGTAGTCTGCAACTCGACTACATGAAGCTGGAATCGCTAGTAATCGTAGATCAGCATGCTACGGTGAATACGTTCCCGGGTCTTGTACACACCGCCCGTCACACCACGAGAGTTTGTAACACCCGAAGCCGGTGGAGTAACCATTTGGAGCTAGCCGTCGAAGGTGGGACAAATGATTGGGGTGAAGTCGTAACAAGGTAGCCGTATCGGAAGGTGCGGCTGGATCACCTCCTTTCTAAGGATATATTCGGAACATCTCGTAGAGATGAGGAATAACGTGACATATTGTATTCAGTTTTGAATGTTTATTAAAACATTCAACAACTAAATGAATATTGCATTTAATATTAA
>NZ_JAESLK010000027.1:1725-5030 GCF_017892585.1 Staphylococcus sp. GDY8P57P
ATTGTTTATTTATTGATTGTACATTGAAAACTAGATAAGTAAGTAAAAATAGATTTTACCAAGCAAAACCGAGTGAATAAGAGTTTTAAAAAAGCTTGAATTCATAAAATATAATCGCTAGTGTTCGAAAGAACACTCACAAGATTAATAACAGGTTTCTTAAGTTTAGAACTACGTTCTAATATGGTGGAAACATAGATTAAGTTATTAAGGGCGCACGGTGGATGCCTTGGCACTAGAAGCCGACGAAGGACGTTACTAACGACGATATGCTTTGGGTAGCTGTAAGTAAGCGTTGATCCAGAGATTTCCGAATGGGGGAACCCAGCACGAGTTATGTCGTGTTATCGACAAGTGAATTCATAGCTTGTCAGAAGGCAGACCCGGAGAACTGAAACATCTTAGTACCCGGAGGAAGAGAAAGAAAAATCGATTCCCTGAGTAGCGGCGAGCGAAACGGGAAGAGCCCAAACCAATAAGCTTGCTTATTGGGGTTGTAGGACACTCTATACGGAGTTACAAAGGAATATATTAGACGAATCATCTGGAAAGTTGAATCAAAGAAGGTAATAATCCTGTAGTTGAAAATATATTCTCTCTTGAGTGGATCCTGAGTACGACGGAGCACGTGAAATTCCGTCGGAATCTGGGAGGACCATCTCCTAAGGCTAAATACTCTCTAGTGACCGATAGTGAACCAGTACCGTGAGGGAAAGGTGAAAAGTACCCCGGAAGGGGAGTGAAAGAGAACTTGAAACCGTGTGCTTACAAGTAGTCAGAGCCCGTTAATGGGTGATGGCGTGCCTTTTGTAGAATGAACCGGCGAGTTACGATCTGATGCAAGGTTAAGCAGGAAATGTGGAGCCGTAGCGAAAGCGAGTCTGAATAGGGCGTTGAGTATTTGGTCGTAGACCCGAAACCAGGTGATCTACCCATGGTCAGGTTGAAGTTCAGGTAACACTGAATGGAGGACCGAACCGACTTACGTTGAAAAGTGAGCGGATGAACTGTGGGTAGCGGAGAAATTCCAATCGAACTTGGAGATAGCTGGTTCTCTCCGAAATAGCTTTAGGGCTAGCCTCAAGTGATGATTATTGGAGGTAGAGCACTGTTTGGACGAGGGGCCCCTCTCGGGTTACCGAATTCAGACAAACTCCGAATGCCAATTAATTTAACTTGGGAGTCAGAACATGGGTGATAAGGTCCGTGTTCGAAAGGGAAACAGCCCAGACCACCAGCTAAGGTCCCAAAATATATGTTAAGTGGAAAAGGATGTGGCGTTGCCCAGACAACTAGGATGTTGGCTTAGAAGCAGCCATCATTTAAAGAGTGCGTAATAGCTCACTAGTCGAGTGACACTGCGCCGAAAATGTACCGGGGCTAAACATATTACCGAAGCTGTGGATTGTCCGTAGGACAATGGTAGGAGAGCGTTCTAAGGGCGTTGAAGCATGATCGCAAGGACATGTGGAGCGCTTAGAAGTGAGAATGCCGGTGTGAGTAGCGAAAGACGGGTGAGAATCCCGTCCACCGATTGACTAAGGTTTCCAGAGGAAGGCTCGTCCGCTCTGGGTTAGTCGGGTCCTAAGCTGAGGCCGACAGGCGTAGGCGATGGATAACAGGTTGATATTCCTGTACCACCTAACATCGTTTTAATCGATGGGGGGACGCAGTAGGATAGGCGAAGCGTACGATTGGATTGTACGTCTAAGCAGTGAGATTGAGTGTTAGGCAAATCCGGCACTCTTAAGATTGAGCTGTGATGGGGAGAGGAAATTGTTTCCTCGAGTCGTTGATTTCACACTGCCGAGAAAAGCCTCTAGATAGATATTAGGTGCCCGTACCGCAAACCGACACAGGTAGTCAAGATGAGAATTCTAAGGTGAGCGAGCGAACTCTCGTTAAGGAACTCGGCAAAATGACCCCGTAACTTCGGGAGAAGGGGTGCTCTTTAGGGTGCAAGCCCAGAAGAGCCGCAGTGAATAGGCCCAAGCGACTGTTTATCAAAAACACAGGTCTCTGCTAAACCGTAAGGTGATGTATAGGGGCTGACGCCTGCCCGGTGCTGGAAGGTTAAGAGGAGTGGTTAGCTTCTGCGAAGCTACGAATCGAAGCCCCAGTAAACGGCGGCCGTAACTATAACGGTCCTAAGGTAGCGAAATTCCTTGTCGGGTAAGTTCCGACCCGCACGAAAGGCGTAACGATTTGGGCACTGTCTCAACGAGAGACTCGGTGAAATCATAGTACCTGTGAAGATGCAGGTTACCCGCGACAGGACGGAAAGACCCCGTGGAGCTTTACTGTAGCCTGATATTGAAATTCGGCACAGCTTGTACAGGATAGGTAGGAGCCTTTGAAACGTGAGCGCTAGCTTACGTGGAGGCGCTGGTGGGATACTACCCTAGCTGTGTTGGCTTTCTAACCCGCACCACTTATCGTGGTGGGAGACAGTGTCAGGCGGGCAGTTTGACTGGGGCGGTCGCCTCCTAAAAGGTAACGGAGGCGCTCAAAGGTTCCCTCAGAATGGTTGGAAATCATTCATAGAGTGTAAAGGCATAAGGGAGCTTGACTGCGAGACCTACAAGTCGAGCAGGGTCGAAAGACGGACTTAGTGATCCGGTGGTTCCGCATGGAAGGGCCATCGCTCAACGGATAAAAGCTACCCCGGGGATAACAGGCTTATCTCCCCCAAGAGTTCACATCGACGGGGAGGTTTGGCACCTCGATGTCGGCTCATCGCATCCTGGGGCTGTAGTCGGTCCCAAGGGTTGGGCTGTTCGCCCATTAAAGCGGTACGCGAGCTGGGTTCAGAACGTCGTGAGACAGTTCGGTCCCTATCCGTCGTGGGCGTAGGAAATTTGAGAGGAGCTGTCCTTAGTACGAGAGGACCGGGATGGACATACCTCTGGTGTACCAGTTGTCGTGCCAACGGCATAGCTGGGTAGCTATGTATGGACGGGATAAGTGCTGAAAGCATCTAAGCATGAAGCCCCCCTCAAGATGAGATTTCCCAACTTCGGTTATAAGATCCCTCAAAGATGATGAGGTTAATAGGTTCGAGGTGGAAGCGTGGCGACACGTGGAGCTGACGAATACTAATCGATCGAAGACTTAATCAATTTATTTCAAAGTTTTGCGAAGCAAAATCATTTACTTACTATCTAGTTTTGAATGTATAATCATTCTCTTGTCTGGTGACAATGGCAAGGAGGTCACACCTGTTCCCATGCCGAACACAGAAGTTAAGCTCCTTAGCGCCGATGGTAGTTGGATTTACGTTCCGCTAGAGTAGGACGTTGCCAGGC
>NZ_JAESLK010000028.1:0-4022 GCF_017892585.1 Staphylococcus sp. GDY8P57P
TTTCCAAAATTGAATCCATTGCTTTTGATTCACATAGTTTTCAGTGTTATAAAAATAAGTGCTTTCTACACAAACCAACACATGCATGTGTTGGTTATAAGAATTATCTATATTATTTACAGTTACTTCTGTCGCTCGCATAAAACCAACTAAGTTTTTATTAATTTTCTTATATTTCATCATACGATTAAAACCTTTTGACATATCCGATAAACTTTTATTTAATTCAGTACCATCATAAACATTTCTAACGGTCAACGTAAGGAAAAGCCAACGAACTGTTGGTTTTTGTTTGATAACTTCTGCAACAACCTTTTGTGACTGAATACCATGCTTCATTGCTCTCCTCCAGTTGCACATTGGACATAATCGAGATTTACAAAACCACACACGATATAACGTTTTTTCTCCCGTTTCATAACTCACTTTATATTCAAGTACCTCTGCACAATCTTTTACACGTTCAGCCTTTTTAAATTCAAGAATATGCAAGAGTTCAAAATAATCTACATTTGCCATTTTCTTTTCTCGCCAAGGTCTTATTTTTCCACTTTTTGTTTTGTCGATTAGTACACTTGATTTTTCATCTGAATTAATGCTATTATTATTGCACATAATTAATACAGAAACCCCCTATGTAAATTTGTTTTTGTGTGGTAACTTAAACAATAACATAGGGTATTTTTCTGTGCAAGGATTTTTAAAGGTTCATTAACCTTATAAAGCCAATCACACCAACACTTTAAACGCGATGTAAACTATAAAAATAAAAACTTGTTGTTTCTATATGTATCAAGATAAGAAAGAACAAGTTCAAAACCATCAAAAAAAGACACCTTTTCAGGTGCTTTTTTTATTTTATAAACTCATTCCCTGATCTCGACTTCGTTCTTTTTTTACCTCACGGTTATGAGTTAGTTCAAATTCGTTCTTTTTAGGTTCTAAATCGTGTTTTTCTTGGAATTGTGCTGTTTTATCCTTTATCTTGTCTACAAACCCCTTAAAAACGTTTTTAAAGGCTTTTAAGCCGTCTGTACGTTCCTTAAGGAATTCCTTAGTGCTTTCATAGATTAAACTCACATCACGCTTTAAATCGCTTATTTTAGACTTTAAAGACTTATTTTCTTCAAGCAACTCATTATAATCATTTACATTTTCGTTAAATCGCTCTACAAGACCACTATATTTTTCTTTAACTTGCCCATGTTCTTTACTTAATTTTTTATATTCTCTCGCCATATCAGTACTCATGAGATTTCTAACATGCTGTTTTAACTTATCGTTATCTCTCGCAGCAGTCACTAAGTTTTTATAGTCACGCTCCGATATAACAACATTTTTAGTTGGTTTCTTTTCTGTTTTCATTATTTCTTTTCCTAAACCAAACATGGACTTTTCACCCGTTGGCACTTCAACATTTTTCATGTGTCGTTTCGCTGGTACTTCTAAATCTGATTTAACTTTATCGCTATAAGCAGTCCATTCATCTTTTTTAACTGCTAAGTTTTTTTCTAGAAAATCAATCTCTTTTTCCAAAGTTTGTTTTTTAAATTTAGCTGTCTCAATATGTTTACGGTCAGAGCCACGTTCACCACGCTTCAACTCAAAACCCTGTTTTTTCATATGCTCGGGGAATTTATCTTGTAACCATAACAGTTCTTGACGATTAAACACATTTTTTCCTTGTAATTTTCCATCACGCATAGGCACAACACCTAAATGCATGTGAGGGGTTTGCTCATCATTATGGACTGTTGCGTAAGCAATATTTTGCTTGCCGTATCGTTCAGAAAATAATTTATAACTTTCCTCAAAAAATCGTTTTTGTTCTCCTGGATCCAGTCGCTCAAAAAAATCTCGGTCAGATGTTACTAACAACTCATTTACAAGAACAGCATCTTTTCTTGTTTTTCGTGTACCTGTTTTTTGTGAATCGATTATGTCTTTTACACGTTCGTTATAATTTATGTTTTCATCGTTTTGCAAATCATAATTTTCATGCGTTCGCTCTCTGTCAATATCTTCATTCGTTCTACTTTCTCGCTCTCTTTGATTATGAAATTGCATGCCCTTTAGTCCAGCTGATTTCACTTTTTGCATTCTACAAACTGCATAACTCATATGTAAATCGCTCCTTTTTAGGTGGCACAAATGTGAGGCATTTTTGCTCTTTTCCGGCAATTACTTCCATGTAAAGTATAACACATTATACTTTATATCCATAAAGTGTGTGCTCTGCGAGGCTATTGGCTCTGCCAACAAAACCCTGCATACTGATTACCAGTATGCACAAAACCTTTAAGACCTTTCTTTTTTTTACGAGAAAAAAGAAACAAAAAAACCTGACCTCTGCCACCTCAGCAAAAGGGGGATTTGCTCTCGTGGCTCGTTTAAAAAAGACAAGGGACAGGTCGTATTTTTCAAAACGCTGCGCTGAAAAATCTCCACCTTAAACCCTTGTCTTTTTTATTTTGTCCGTTATGTTTTTCGTACCGAAAGCCGTACTCAGCAAAATCAAAATTTGCTCGACTTTCGGTTTTCCAGGATAACGGACAAAACCACTTAAAATAACAAAAGACACGAGAATGATCTCTCGTATCTTTTGTATTCTTATTCAACAATCGCGCCCGATTGCAGTATAAATTTAACGGTCGTTCATCATGTTCTTATTTATCAGAGCTTGTGCTATAATTATTTTAAGTTTATAAGAAGGAGAATTAATATATCGGCATTTTTAGTATTTTTGTAATCAACACAGTTGATTATCAACCAAACAAAAAATAAGTGGTTATAATGAATCGTTGATAAGCAAAATTCATTATAACCGCATTAAAGAGGGTTATAATGAACAAAAAAAATATAAAAGACAGTCAAAACTTTATTACTTCGAAACGTAATGTAGATAAAATAATGACAAATATAAGCTTAAATGAACATGATAATATCTTTGAAATTGGCTCAGGAAAAGGGCATTTTACCCTTGAATTAGTACAAAGGTGTAATTTCGTAACTGCTATTGAAATAGACCATAAATTATGCAAGACTACAGAAAATAAACTTGTTAATCACGATAATTTTCAAGTTTTAAACAAGGATATATTGCAGTTTAAATTTCCTAAAAACCAATCCTATAAAATATTTGGTAGTATACCTTACAACATAAGTACGGATATAATACGCAAAGTTGTTTTTGAAAGTATAGCTGATGAGAGTTATTTAATCGTGGAATACGGGTTTGCTAAAAGGTTATTGAATACAAAGCGCTCATTGGCGTTACTTTTAATGGCAGAAGTTGATATTTCTATATTAAGTATGGTTCCAAGAGAATATTTTCATCCTAAACCTAAAGTGAATAGCTCGCTTATCAGATTAAATAGAAAAAAATCAAGAATATCGTACAAAGATAAACAGAAGTATAATTATTTCGTTATGAAATGGGTTAACAAAGAATACAAGAAAATATTTACAAAGAATCAATTTAACAAATCCTTAAAACATGCGGGAATTGACGATTTAAACAATATTAGCTTTGAGCAATTCTTGTCTCTTTTCAATAGCTATAAATTATTTAATAAGTAAGTTAAGGGGTGCGTAAACTGCACCCCTTAACTTGTCTTGTTTTGCTTAAACAATCTTGGCCCTTTTGTTGAATTACTCTTTAATAAAATAATTTTTCCGTTCCCAATTCCACATTGCAATAATAGAAAAGCCATCTTCATCTGCTTTTTCTTCATCATCTGTATGTATTAAATCGCCATCTTCTGCGTCATCAAGATTTAATTCCTTATGAATTTCCTTTAATAAACCACCATATGAAATTAATCTTTTTCGATAAAGTCCTTCCTCCAAATCAGCTAAACGCTGCAAATTTCTTTCTTCGTCATCAGTCATAAAATCTGTATCTTTTACTGGATATTTTGCAGTTTCATCAATGGCTGATTTTATATCAGATTTATGTTTATTTTTTGGTCGAATCATTTGGACTTTAACGTTTGGATCATAATCTAATTTCATAGCTCTTT
>NZ_JAESLK010000029.1:0-6135 GCF_017892585.1 Staphylococcus sp. GDY8P57P
CAGAAGACTCCTTTTTGTTAAAATTATACTATAAATTCAACTTTGCAACAGAACCAACAAAATCGTGAAACAGGCGAAAGAAAGTTGTATCGAGTGTGGTTTTGTAAATCCAGGCTTTGTCCAATGTGCAACTGGAGGAGAGCAATGAAACATGGCATTCAGTCACAAAAGGTTGTTGCTGAAGTTATTAAACAAAAGCCAACAGTTCGTTGGTTGTTTCTCACATTAACAGTTAAAAATGTTTATGATGGCGAAGAATTAAATAAGAGTTTGTCAGATATGGCTCAAGGATTTCGCCGAATGATGCAATATAAAAAAATTAATAAAAATCTTGTTGGTTTTATGCGTGCAACGGAAGTGACAATAAATAATAAAGATAATTCTTATAATCAGCACATGCATGTATTGGTATGTGTGGAACCAACTTATTTTAAGAATACAGAAAACTACGTGAATCAAAAACAATGGATTCAATTTTGGAAAAAGGCAATGAAATTAGACTATGATCCAAATGTAAAAGTTCAAATGATTCGACCGAAAAATAAATATAAATCGGATATACAATCGGCAATTGACGAAACTGCAAAATATCCTGTAAAGGATACGGATTTTATGACCGATGATGAAGAAAAGAATTTGAAACGTTTGTCTGATTTGGAGGAAGGTTTACACCGTAAAAGGTTAATCTCCTATGGTGGTTTGTTAAAAGAAATACATAAAAAATTAAACCTTGATGACACAGAAGAAGGCGATTTGATTCATACAGATGATGACGAAAAAGCCGATGAAGATGGATTTTCTATTATTGCAATGTGGAATTGGGAACGGAAAAATTATTTTATTAAAGAGTAGTTCAACAAACGGGCCAGTTTGTTGAAGATTAGATGCTATAATTGTTATTAAAAGGATTGAAGGATGCTTAGGAAGACGAGTTATTAATAGCTGAATAAGAACGGTGCTCTCCAAATATTCTTATTTAGAAAAGCAAATCTAAAATTATCTGAAAAGGGAATGAGAATAGTGAATGGACCAATAATAATGACTAGAGAAGAAAGAATGAAGATTGTTCATGAAATTAAGGAACGAATATTGGATAAATATGGGGATGATGTTAAGGCTATTGGTGTTTATGGCTCTCTTGGTCGTCAGACTGATGGGCCCTATTCGGATATTGAGATGATGTGTGTCATGTCAACAGAGGAAGCAGAGTTCAGCCATGAATGGACAACCGGTGAGTGGAAGGTGGAAGTGAATTTTGATAGCGAAGAGATTCTACTAGATTATGCATCTCAGGTGGAATCAGATTGGCCGCTTACACATGGTCAATTTTTCTCTATTTTGCCGATTTATGATTCAGGTGGATACTTAGAGAAAGTGTATCAAACTGCTAAATCGGTAGAAGCCCAAACGTTCCACGATGCGATTTGTGCCCTTATCGTAGAAGAGCTGTTTGAATATGCAGGCAAATGGCGTAATATTCGTGTGCAAGGACCGACAACATTTCTACCATCCTTGACTGTACAGGTAGCAATGGCAGGTGCCATGTTGATTGGTCTGCATCATCGCATCTGTTATACGACGAGCGCTTCGGTCTTAACTGAAGCAGTTAAGCAATCAGATCTTCCTTCAGGTTATGACCATCTGTGCCAGTTCGTAATGTCTGGTCAACTTTCCGACTCTGAGAAACTTCTGGAATCGCTAGAGAATTTCTGGAATGGGATTCAGGAGTGGACAGAACGACACGGATATATAGTGGATGTGTCAAAACGCATACCATTTTGAACGATGACCTCTAATAATTGTTAATCATGTTGGTTACGTATTTATTAACTTCTCCTAGTATTAGTAATTATCATGGCTGTCATGGCGCATTAACGGAATAAAGGGTGTGCTTAAATCGGGCCATATTGTTGTATAAGTGATGAAATACTGAATTTAAAACTTAGTTTATATGTGGTAAAATGTTTTAATCAAGTTTAGGAGGAATTAATTATGAAGTGTAATGAATGTAACAGGGTTCAATTAAAAGAGGGAAGCGTATCATTAACCCTATAAACTACGTCTGCCCTCATTATTGGAGGGTGAAATGTGAATACATCCTATTCACAATCGAATTTACGACACAACCAAATTTTAATTTGGCTTTGCATTTTATCTTTTTTTAGCGTATTAAATGAAATGGTTTTGAACGTCTCATTACCTGATATTGCAAATGATTTTAATAAACCACCTGCGAGTACAAACTGGGTGAACACAGCCTTTATGTTAACCTTTTCCATTGGAACAGCTGTATATGGAAAGCTATCTGATCAATTAGGCATCAAAAGGTTACTCCTATTTGGAATTATAATAAATTGTTTCGGGTCGGTAATTGGGTTTGTTGGCCATTCTTTCTTTTCCTTACTTATTATGGCTCGTTTTATTCAAGGGGCTGGTGCAGCTGCATTTCCAGCACTCGTAATGGTTGTAGTTGCGCGCTATATTCCAAAGGAAAATAGGGGTAAAGCATTTGGTCTTATTGGATCGATAGTAGCCATGGGAGAAGGAGTCGGTCCAGCGATTGGTGGAATGATAGCCCATTATATTCATTGGTCCTATCTTCTACTCATTCCTATGATAACAATTATCACTGTTCCGTTTCTTATGAAATTATTAAAGAAAGAAGTAAGGATAAAAGGTCATTTTGATATCAAAGGAATTATACTAATGTCTGTAGGCATTGTATTTTTTATGTTGTTTACAACATCATATAGCATTTCTTTTCTTATCGTTAGCGTACTGTCATTCCTGATATTTGTAAAACATATCAGGAAAGTAACAGATCCTTTTGTTGATCCCGGATTAGGGAAAAATATACCTTTTATGATTGGAGTTCTTTGTGGGGGAATTATATTTGGAACAGTAGCAGGGTTTGTCTCTATGGTTCCTTATATGATGAAAGATGTTCACCAGCTAAGTACTGCCGAAATCGGAAGTGTAATTATTTTCCCTGGAACAATGAGTGTCATTATTTTCGGCTACATTGGTGGGATACTTGTTGATAGAAGAGGTCCTTTATACGTGTTAAACATCGGAGTTACATTTCTTTCTGTTAGCTTTTTAACTGCTTCCTTTCTTTTAGAAACAACATCATGGTTCATGACAATTATAATCGTATTTGTTTTAGGTGGGCTTTCGTTCACCAAAACAGTTATATCAACAATTGTTTCAAGTAGCTTGAAACAGCAGGAAGCTGGTGCTGGAATGAGTTTGCTTAACTTTACCAGCTTTTTATCAGAGGGAACAGGTATTGCAATTGTAGGTGGTTTATTATCCATACCCTTACTTGATCAAAGGTTGTTACCTATGGAAGTTGATCAGTCAACTTATCTGTATAGTAATTTGTTATTACTTTTTTCAGGAATCATTGTCATTAGTTGGCTGGTTACCTTGAATGTATATAAACATTCTCAAAGGGATTTCTAAATCGTTAAGGGATCAACTTTGGGAGAGAGTTCAAAATTGATCCTTTTTTTATAACAGGAATTCAAATCTTTTTGTTCCATTAAAGGGCGCGATTGCTGAATAAAAGATACGAGAGACCTCTCTTGTATCTTTTTTATTTTGAGTGGTTTTGTCCGTTACACTAGAAAACCGAAAGACAATAAAAATTTTATTCTTGCTGAGTCTGGCTTTCGGTAAGCTAGACAAAACGGACAAAATAAAAATTGGCAAGGGTTTAAAGGTGGAGATTTTTTGAGTGATCTTCTCAAAAAATACTACCTGTCCCTTGCTGATTTTTAAACGAGCACGAGAGCAAAACCCCCCTTTGCTGAGGTGGCAGAGGGCAGGTTTTTTTGTTTCTTTTTTCTCGTAAAAAAAAGAAAGGTCTTAAAGGTTTTATGGTTTTGGTCGGCACTGCCGACAGCCTCGCAGAGCACACACTTTATGAATATAAAGTATAATGTGTTATACTTTACTTGGAAGTGGTTGCCGGAAAGAGCGAAAATGCCTCACATTTGTGCCACCTAAAAAGGAGCGATTTACATATGAGTTATGCAGTTTGTAGAATGCAAAAAGTGAAATCAGCTGGACTAAAAGGCATGCAATTTCATAATCAAAGAGAGCGAAAAAGTAGAACGAATGATGATATTGACCATGAGCGAACACGTGAAAATTATGATTTGAAAAATGATAAAAATATTGATTACAACGAACGTGTCAAAGAAATTATTGAATCACAAAAAACAGGTACAAGAAAAACGAGGAAAGATGCTGTTCTTGTAAATGAGTTGCTAGTAACATCTGACCGAGATTTTTTTGAGCAACTGGATCCAGGAGAACAAAAACGATTTTTTGAGGAAAGTTATAAATTATTTTCCGAACGATATGGCAAGCAAAATATTGCTTATGCAACAGTTCATAATGATGAGCAAACCCCTCACATGCATTTAGGTGTTGTGCCTATGCGTGATGGAAAACTGCAAGGAAAAAATGTGTTTAATCGTCAAGAACTGTTATGGCTACAAGATAAATTCCCCGAGCATATGAAAAAACAGGGTTTTGAGTTGAAGCGTGGTGAACGTGGCTCTGACCGTAAACATATTGAGACAGCTAAATTTAAAAAACAAACTTTGGAAAAAGAGATTGATTTTCTAGAAAAAAATTTAGCAGTTAAAAAAGATGAATGGACTGCTTATAGCGATAAAGTTAAATCAGATTTAGAAGTACCAGCGAAACGACACATGAAAAGTGTTGAAGTGCCAACGGGTGAAAAGTCCATGTTTGGTTTGGGAAAAGAAATAATGAAAACAGAAAAGAAACCAACCAAAAATGTTGTTATATCGGAGCGTGATTATAAAAACTTAGTGACTGCTGCGAGAGATAACGATAGGTTAAAACAGCATGTTAGAAATCTCATGAGTACTGATATGGCGAGAGAATATAAAAAATTAAGTAAAGAACATGGGCAAGTTAAAGAAAAATATAGTGGTCTTGTAGAGCGATTTAATGAAAATGTAAATGATTATAATGAGTTGCTTGAAGAAAACAAGTCTTTAAAGTCTAAAATAAGCGATTTAAAGCGTGATGTGAGTTTAATCTATGAAAGCACTAAGGAATTCCTTAAGGAACGTACAGACGGCTTAAAAGCCTTTAAAAACGTTTTTAAGGGGTTTGTAGACAAGGTAAAGGATAAAACAGCACAATTCCAAGAAAAACACGATTTAGAACCTAAAAAGAACGAATTTGAACTAACTCATAACCGAGAGGTAAAAAAAGAACGAAGTCGAGATCAGGGAATGAGTTTATAAAATAAAAAAAGCACCTGAAAAGGTGTCTTTTTTTGATGGTTTTGAACTTGTTCTTTCTTATCTTGATACATATAGAAATAACGTCATTTTTATTTTAGTTGCTGAAAGGTGCGTTGAAGTGTTGGTATGTATGTGTTTTAAAGTATTGAAAACCCTTAAAATTGGTTGCACAGAAAAACCCCATCTGTTAAAGTTATAAGTGACCAAACAAATAACTAAATAGATGGGGGTTTCTTTTAATATTATGTGTCCTAATAGTAGCATTTATTCAGATGAAAAATCAAGGGTTTTAGTGGACAAGACAAAAAGTGGAAAAGTGAGACCATGGAGAGAAAAGAAAATCGCTAATGTTGATTACTTTGAACTTCTGCATATTCTTGAATTTAAAAAGGCTGAAAGAGTAAAAGATTGTGCTGAAATATTAGAGTATAAACAAAATCGTGAAACAGGCGAAAGAAAGTTGTATCGAGTGTGGTTTTGTAAATCCAGGCTTTGTCCAATGTGCAACTGGAGGAGAGCAATGAAACATGGCATTCAGTCACAAAAGGTTGTTGCTGAAGTTATTAAACAAAAGCCAACAGTTCGTTGGTTGTTTCTCACATTAACAGTTAAAAATGTTTATGATGGCGAAGAATTAAATAAGAGTTTGTCAGATATGGCTCAAGGATTTCGCCGAATGATGCAATATAAAAAAATTAATAAAAATGGTTCTGTTGCAAAGTAAAAAAATATAGCTAACCACTAATTTATCATGTCAGTGTTCGCTTAACTTGCTAGCATGATGCTAATTTCGTGGCATGGCGAAAATCCGTAGATCTGAAGAGACCTGCGGTTCTTTTTATAT
>NZ_JAESLK010000003.1:0-206686 GCF_017892585.1 Staphylococcus sp. GDY8P57P
AGGAGTCTGGACTTGACTGATTATCGTGTAAGATATATATTTTATTGAATATTGCACTAAATAAAGGTATATCATTAACAAAATGATAAGTAAAAAATAATAATATTGCTAATGGGAAAATAATAAAACTATATAGAGGAACAAATAGTATATTAGAAAATAAGCCTATCCATTGCAATTGATTAAAATGAAAAATTGAAATGATTGAAGAAGAAAGCTGAGCTATTAAAGTAAGGATAATAATATTATTAAAAAAAGATAACTGTCTTATAAGTGGAAAGGAAACTAGAATAAAAAATGAAATAATAAATGAAAATTGAAAGCCTATATCATACAAATAGTCAGGTGTTATTAAAATCATAATGATAAAGATTAGACCTAAAATATCAATGGTCGACATTTTAGACTTATTAGAAATGAGAATGACGGTTATTGTAGCTAAAATTGCTCTCAATGCACTTGGTGCAAAATCGGTATAATATGCGAATATAATTAGAAATATGATAATTAAACCGTTAATAATCACTTTGGGTATATTAAGTCTAACTAGAGGTTGATATATAAGATAAGAAATAGTAGCAATATGCGACCCACTCACTGCTAATAAATGATAAATGCCTATGTCTTTGACCTTATCAATAAATTCAGTACTAATGCCATGAATATCACCACTAATTAAAGCAGTAATATATTCAGGATGCGATAGGCTTGAGTGAGTCAATTTTTGAGTAATATACGACGAATGCTTTTCAAATACATTTGAATTTTTTGTGATTTGGCACGTATTCGTGACTACTTTGTTAACAGAAACATAAGGGGTGTGATTTAAAACATTAACAATTTTACCTTTAATAACACATGATTTATTTTCAATGTCTTTTTCACTTAATTGATTGGTATTTAAGTGAAAGACGTACAATTGATCTTTGATAGTAAATTTACCTTTTAATTGCTTTCCTTGACGTTCGATATTAGATCCAAATTCGACCTTGGTAAATATGTTAGGGTTTATCTTGAAGAAATCATCTTTACTTACACTGTTTTGATTGTGAAAATGTTCAAAACTCACACCACAAAATACACAAATAATCATTAATAATATATGATGCATTTTAATTCTTCTTTGTATTGAAATGATAACTAATAAAAAAATAATCAAACACGACATTAATTTTAAATGTATCCATAGAATACCTATGAGAAAGGACAATGCAAAATAAATCATATATTAGTCAGTTAAATATTGAGCCACATTTCGAGCAGAAAAAGGTATTTTTTTGTATTCAATACCAGCTTGGTTTAATAATTGCAGCGCATATTCGTGATTGTGATAATCTTCAGCATAATATATTTGTTTAATGCCTGCTTGTATAATAGATTTTGTGCAATTAAGACACGGAAAGTGAGTGACATAGATAGTAGCACCCTCTGTTGATACACCCTGCTTAGCACATTGTAATAAAGCGTTCATTTCGGCATGTATGGTTCTGATACAATGGCCATCTTCAATTAAACATCCTTCATCAATACAATGCACCTCACCTGCAACAGATCCATTATATCCCCCTGCTATAATTCTATTGTCTTTTACTATCGTTGCCCCTACTGACAATCTTTGGCAAGTTGATCTTAGAGCTAGTAAATGGCTTTGCGCCATGAAATATTCGTCCCATTTTAATCTTTCCATTAAATTCACTCCGATTCAAATTTATTATCATTATTATAGAATATCTTTATATTTAAGCCAATCAACAAAGTTAGATTGTAATATAATCCTTAATCTTTTCGAAAGTTTTGTCACCGATGCCTTTGATATTTTTTAAATCTTCTATTGAATGAAACTGGTTATTCTTTGCCCTGTAATCTAAAATTTCTTTGACTTTTGTCGGTCCTACTCCTGGGATCTTTAGCAAATCAGTTTCACTCGCAGTATTCAAATTTATTTTGTCAGTAGTTAATGAATTTAAAGGTTTTGTATTACTACGCTTATTATTATCATCACTATGTGCTATAGTATTTTTCATTTCACTGGTAGATGGTATGTAAATCAATTTTTGATCTGTTAATTTTTCAGATAAATTGACTTGTGTCAAATCAGCATCTTTTTGTAATTTAGCTTTTTCCAATACATCTTTAATTCTATCTGATCCTTTCATTTTATATACATCAGGGTGCTCAACAGCGCCTTTAATATCTACAATTACCGTTTTATTTTCATCAATACCAGTATTCAACTCATCTTTCTTAGTTGCATCATTAATTTGTCTAGATGATTGACGTGTATTATTTTTTTCTTTTGAATTGTTTTGCGATGAAACGATTGGCATGTCATTGCTTGTTTCCTTAACAGGTTTAAGAAACATTAGTATACATGCGATAGCTATTATAATGGTCAAAGTGATCATCAGTTGAAATTTCCATTGCTTGATAAATGCCAATAATTCTATTTTATTTTTAAACAAAAAACTCATCTCCTTATATATATAAACGTTTAAGGAGATGAGTTTACTTTATTTATTTATAAGCTACGATAAATAAACGATCGCCGTTTTCATCGTGATTATTGCGATTAAAGTCGATAAATGTTTCGAATGCTTTAAATCCAATTGTCTTTAATAAACTAATGTAAGTATCTTTTTCAAAGGTTCTTTGATAGTGCGATTCATCAAATCGCTGATAAGTATCATCAGTATTTTTTACAAAGAAACTCATGTCGTGATACACACTATAAGGTTCATCACCGACAATAGCTTCCCATGCTAAAAAGATTGACTCATTTTCATCAATGTAACATTGATTATGAAACAACGTATTCATCTTTTGAATAGTATGGACATCAAATATAAAAACACCAGTTTCTGATAGATGATTAAAAACATTGATAAATGTTTCATTTACATCTTTGATATCAGGTAAATAATTCAGTGAATCACAAAATATTGTTATTACATCAAATTTAGTATTGAATGAAAAATCGGTCATATCGCCTTCTAACCATGTTACTTGATTAGATTTATTAGCAGCAATGGAGAGCATCTCTGAGCTTAAATCCATTCCTGTAACCGAACCAATAGTACTTAGTTGAGCAGTTAAACTGCCAGTTCCACAACCGATATCAAGGATTTTCGGCTTATGACTGAGATCTTGCGTATAATGGTTCACGATTTCAAACCACTTGTCATAAGGTTGATCTTGCGTAAGTTGATCATAAACTAAGCTCATCTCACCATATTGAGCCATCTAATACGCAACCTGCCCATATGATTCTATTGGCGCATCTTGATATAGCTTCTCAATATTATAATAATTACGTTCATCTTTATGGAAGATGTGGACCACAACATCTGCTAAATCAATTAACACCCATCTAGCACTTTGATACCCTTCCATACGTTTCACATCAATAGCTTGTTCATGTGCTGCCTCTTTTACTGCTCTAGCAATTGATTGAACTTGACGCTCATTATTACCGTGACAAACAACGAAATAATCTGTCATGTCACTGATACCTTTCATATTAAGAGAAACAATATCTTCTGCTTTTTTATTTTCTGTCGCATCGACAGCAATATTTAATAATTCTTCTGAATTCATTTAATCATCCTTTATCCTTTGATCACTATAATTATAATAGTTTAAACATGAAATCGTTGTGCCATAAACAGTTATATCCTTACTAATTAGGAACAGTACTGTTCGCTTAGAAATTTCATAAATTGTTTTATCTAAGCTACCTTGATTGTATGCCATATCTCTAATTTCTTCAACTCCTGGGGTTTTTCTTCCAGGCTCGATATAATCAGCAATAAACACAAGTTTTTCAGTTTTAGTCATTTCTTTTCGACCTGTAGTGTGATTCTTGATTGCAAGAAGCACTTCCTCGTCTTCAATACCAAATTCTGATTGCATGAGAGCAGCACAGACTGGTCCGTGTAAGATTTCTCCACCATAACTTAATAGTTCACTATCTAAATCGTGTTGTCTTACAATTTGGTACATTGTGCTTAGGTCATCATACTTGCAATAATCATGCAATACACCCGCTAAGTTAGCTTTATCTTTATCACCATCATAAATTTCTGCAAGTTTTACTGCGGTTTCAGCTACTCTCAATGAGTGCTTAAAACGTTTCTCCGGTAGTTTATCTTTAACGAGTTCAATCGCTTTATCAATTTTCATAAAATCCTTCCTCTCTTATATAGTCGTGAATACTACGAGGAACCAAGATATTTATTGGTTGTTTATTTTTTACACGATTTCGAATCAATGATGAACTAATATCCATTCGCGGTATATTAACCGATATCATTGATTCGTCGACCTCTTGATAATTAACATCTCTGTTCACAATTACAAATGTAATGAGTTGTTTTAACTTTTCAATTTTATACCATTTATCTAATTGTTTATACTGATCTGTTCCGATAATGAAATAGATATTCGCATCTTTTTCATTATTAACGATATCTTTTAGCGTTTCATAAGTGTAACTTTGACCTTTTCTCTCAAGTTCAATTTCACATATTTCACCAAAATCTAATTCTTCTATAGCAAGTTGTATCATTTTGATTCGATATTTAGCATCTAAATAGTCATCATGCGTTTTCAATGGTGCCATATAACTTGGTAAAAAATAAAATTTGTCAGGTTTAAGTTGATGATAGACTTCATTTGCAACTAACAAGTGTGCAGTGTGGATTGGGTTGAATTGACCACCATAAAGCACTATTGATTTTTTATTCATCATTTACGGTAATGTGATTTCTTTATTATCAACTGATTCTCTATAAATGACAATCATCGAACCAATCACTTGAACAACTTCACTATTAGTTGCATCACTTAATGTTGACGCTAATTCATTTTTATCATCAAAGTTATTTTGTAACACATGTATTTTAATTAACTCGCGATTTTCAAGTGTATCATCAATTTGAGCAATCATATTGTCATTAATGCCTGCTTTACCAATTTGAAAAATAGGGTCTATATTGTGAGCTAAACTTCTTAAATATCTTTTTTGTTTTCCTGTTAACATATTAAACTCCTTTTAATTTGTTTAGTACTGCGTATTTCATTTCTAGTATATTAGGCTGTTTGCCGGTCCAAATTTTAAAACTTTCAGCGCCTTGGTTTATGAACATATCCAGGCCATTATAAACCGTATTGCCTTTAAGTTCTGCTTCTTTTAAAAATTTAGTCTTATATGGAATATAAATAATATCACTAACGAGTGTACTTGATGACAAATTATCTAAGCTAATAACCATATCATCGTTATTATTTAATCCAGCAGATGTCGTATTGATTATAATATCAAATTCATCTAAATATTGTTCTGCTTGTTCTAATGAAATTGGATTAATATCCATATCCCACGTCTCAAATCTACGCATTGTTCTGTTAGCGATTGTTAATTTTGGTTGTACAATTTTACTGAGTTCATTTGCAATTCCCTTACTAGCACCACCAGCACCAAGGATTAAAACATAAGCATTTTCTAAATCGGGATAAACTTGTTTCAAGCCCATCACATAACCAATACCATCTGTATTATAACCTATCCATTTATTGTTAATAATTTTCACAGTATTAACAGCTCCAACAGCTTTTGCTTGGTCATCAATTTCATCCAGATAAGGAATAATTCTTTCCTTATGCGGAATCGTAACATTGAATCCATTAATATGGTTATCTTCAATAATTTGTCTAATATCATGGAAGTCTTGTGTGGGAATATGCAACGCTTCGTATGTGTCTTCCATATTTAATGATTTAAAATTAACTTGATGCATGACTGGAGATAATGAATGCGATACGGGATCACCTATTACTGCATACTTCATAAATAACCCACCTTACATTATTGAATTTCTTAGGATTACATCAACATTTTTAGGGACGCGTACAATGACTTTTGCACCAGCTTCAATTGTTATAAATCCTAGACCTGATATCATTATGTCTTTCTTTTCCTTACCAGTTTCAAGACGTACAGCCTTTGTATCACTCATATCGAAGTGGTCAGGATTATTTGGTGGTGTCAAAACATTACCAATTTGATTTCGCCATAAATCATTTGCCTTTTCCGTTTTAGTTCGATGTATATTCAAATCATTTGAAAAATAACAAACGAGTGGTCTTTTTCCACCTGATACATAATCAATTCTAGACAGTCCACCAAAGAATAACGTTTGTCCTTCATTAAGTTGAAAAACTCTTTGTTTTATTTCATTTTTAGGTACGATTATTTTCAATTCTTTCTCAGATACATAGTGTGTCATTTGATGAGACTGAATAATACCCGGCGTATCGTACATGAATGTTTTTTCATCTAAAGGTATATCAATTAAATCTAATGTAGTTCCTGGAAATCTAGAAGTGGTTACAACATCTTTTTCGCCCACACTTTGTTCAATCAATTTATTTATAAGTGTTGATTTACCTACATTCGTAGTACCGACAATATATACATCTTGATTATGTCTATGCTTATCAATCGATGCTAATAAATCTTCGATTCCCCAACCTTTTTGTGCAGAAATAAGTATAACGTCGTCAGCTTCTAAGCCATATTTTCTAGCAGTTTTTTTGAGCCACTCTTTTACACGACGTTTATTAATTTGCTTAGGTAAAAGATCTAATTTATTAGCAGCTAATATTATTTTTTTATTGCCTACAATTCGTTTCAAGGCATTGATAAATGAACCTTCAAAATCGAAAATGTCAACAACATTCACAATTATTCCTTGTCGATCAGATAATTCATTGAGTAAATTTAAAAAATCTTCACTATCCATTCCGACATCTTGAATTTCGTTATAATTTTTTAATCTGAAACAGCGTTGACAAATAACGTCCTCTCTAAAAAGGTTATGTTCTGGAACATATCCAGGTGCACTTTTATCATCTGATTGAAGTGGTGCACCGCATCCAATACATTTTAATGTGTCATCCAATCAATTTTCCTCCCATGTGATATAGCCTTTATTTTTAAAGTAATTTAATAATCGACGCTCAATAATACGGTTGAATTTAGTAATAAATCCATCTGTACGTTTCACAGGCACAACCATAATTGTATATAAGCCATTACGATTACCACCAAAAACATCCGTTAACATTTGGTCTCCAATTACAATGGTTTCCTCAGGTTTGATATTCATTTGTTTGATAGCTTTTTTAAATGCTTTGCCCATAGGTTTTCTTGCTCTAAAAATGAAATCTACATTTAAGTCTTTAGAAAAGCTTGAAACTCTATCTTCATTATTATTAGATACAATAGTGATTGTAATACCTAATTCATTTGCTTTTTTAAACCATTGTTGTATTTCTATAGTTGGCGATTTTACATCCCACCCAACTAATGTATTATCTAAATCTGTAATAATACCTTTAAAACCAGCCTTAGCTAATTTTTCAATATCGATTTGAAATACAGACTTAACATAATCATTTGGCATAAAATATTTCTTTATTAGTCCCATTTATTTATCACCTTTATTAATATTTATAAAACTTTAATTAATGCTTCAACTATTGAACTTGATGATTTAGCAGCTTTACCGAGGAATTCCTCGAAAGATATATCTGCTTTACCATTCGCTAAATCGGATACTGCACGTGTCACGATAAATGGAACATGAAATTGATAGCATGTCTGTGCAATTGCAGTTGCCTCCATTTCAACAGCCATAGCATTAGGAAATTGTCGTTTTATCGTTAAACGTTGCTCAACGCTTCCAATAAAACTATCACCACTCACAATTTGGCCTATTTTAGCAGTATAATTTTGTTGTTTAATAACTTGTTCAGCTAAGTTTAATAGTTCTTGATTTGACTCAAATTTAGAAGGCATTTGAGGTACTTGTCCAAATTCGTAACCAAATGCAGTTGCATCAACATCATGATATTTTACATCATTACTAATCAACATATCTCCTACAGATAAGCTTTCATCTAGCGCACCGGCAGATCCAGTATTGATAATGAGTCTAGGATTGAATTTCTCAATTAATAATGTTGTTGAAATAGCGGCATTCACTTTACCAATACCACTTTGCGTTAAAACAACTTCTGTTGTATTTAATTTCCCTCTATAAAATTTAACATGTGCAACAGAAATTTCATCCATCTCTGTTAATTTATCTTTTAAAATAGCTACTTCTTCTTCCATAGCTCCTATAATTCCTATCATATTTACACCTCAGTCTTTATCTTAGCAATTGCTATTTTATCATATAATTTCATTCATCACGACAATGTTTCATCACTCCGTATTTAAAATAATAAATTCCTTACACATTCATCTCTTTTTATAAATTTCACAAGTGAAAAAGAGAATAAATGCTACAAAAAAAGAGTGAGATGGAATTCAATTTGAATTCAAAATCTCACCCTTCCTATGTGTAATTTAAATTGAGAAAAGCATACTACCACTAACTTCTCAGCTCAATTTTTCATAGTGAATTTAATCAGATATTTTTATAAAAGTATTAATCTATAACCCAGAATTTTAAGCAAATCTAATGCTATATGTCTTATACCGTATAAAAGCCATTTATCCTTTCCAAAGTGCAGCTAAATCTTGTAATGAGAAGATACCTGTTACAATGGTTACAATAACTGCTACAATACCAAAGATTAGCATCCACGTTGGATGTTTATAATCTCCAACAATATCTTTTTTACGACTTGCAATAAGTATCGCTCCAAGTGTGATAGGTAAAATCCAACCATTAATTGCACCAGCAATAATAAGTAAACTAATAGGTTTACCAATAAATAGGAAAATTAATGTCGAAATTACGATAAAGACGATTACAATTAGATTATTTTTAGTTAATAAAGATTTATGTAATGTTCTTAAGAATGTAGCACTTGTGTATGCTGAGCCAATAACAGAAGACATGGCAGCTGCAAAGATAACGACACCGAAAATATTCTTACCAATCGGTCCAATTGCATGTTCAAAAACTGAAGCAGGTGGATTATCGGCACTTAAAGTTACACCAGTTACAACTACACCTAATACTGCTAAGAATAATAAAGTTCTCATAATACCTGTTGTTAATATACCTGCAATTGCAGAGCGGTTTACAAATGGTAAGAACGCTTTACCCTTCATACCAGAATCTAAAAGTCTATGTGCACCTGCGAAAGTAATATAACCCCCTACAGTACCTCCGACTAATGTAATAATAGGTAAAATTAATTTAACCGGCTGTTCTGGCGCGAATGTGTGTACTAATGCATCACCATATGGCGGGTTTGAAACTACCATAACATATGCAACTACGAGTATCATTACAACCCCTAAAATCATCGAAACAACGTCCATGATCTTTTGACCACTTCTACTAACAAAAATTAAAATAGAGAAAATAGCTGTAATTGCAGCACCCCATTTGATATCTAATCCAAACATAGCGTTTAAGCCTAAGCCTGCACCAGCAATATTACCTATATTAAATGCAAGCCCCCCAAATGCAATCAATATTGAAATTAATGTACCTAAACCAGGCATCACTTTATTTGACACTTCTTGTCCACGTAAACCAGTAACTACAAGGACACGCCAAATATTAATTTGTGCGCCTATATCAATGATAATTGAAATTAATATTGCAAATGCAAAACTAGCATAAAACTCAGCTGTAAATACAGCTGTTTGAGTAAGGAATGCTGGGCCAATAGCAGAAGTTGCCATTAGGAACACAGATCCATATAATAATCGTCTGTGGTTCTTCGTGAATTTAAATTCCTTCTCATTCGGATTTATTTCTTGATTTGGATTTTGATTAAAGTTTTCTCCCATAATTGGTCCCCCTTATAAGGATTGAATATCAATGCCTTCTTTCGTTAATTTTTCTCTAATTTGTGATACAAATTCTAAAGCATGAGCACCATCACCATGCACACAGATCGTATCCGCTTTTAGATTGATTTCTTTTCCATTTTTGCTAACCACTTTGTTTTCAATAACCATTTTTAAAACTTGATCTAACGCTTCTTCAGTGTTAGTGATGACTGCATCTGCCTCTTTACGACTAACGAGTTGACCATTATCTTCATATCGTCTATCAGCAAACACTTCAGATGCAGTGCGTAAACCTAATGCTTCGGCCTCAGTAATTAGTAATGTATTTGACAATCCTACTAAGACAAGTGAAGCATCAAAATCATAAACTGCTTGTGCAATAGCACGCGCAATATTTTGATCTTTAGCCCCCATGTTATACAGTGCGCCGTGTGGTTTTACATGATTAATACGCGTTTGATGTACTTTACAGAAACCATCTAAAGCGCCTAGTTGATAGATAACTAAATTATAAATTTCTTTAGGTGAAATATCCATATTTCGGCGACCAAATCCTTTTAAATCTGGTAATCCTGGATGCGCACCTATTCCTACACCGTTGTCTTTAGCGAGTTTAATAGTGTCATACATCACATTTTCATCACCTGCATGGAAGCCACAAGCAATATTAGCTGAAGTGATTAATGGAATGATTTGATTGTCACCGCCAAATGAATAATTTCCAAATGCTTCGCCTAAGTCACAATTCAAGTCTATGCGCATTATAGCTCCACTCCTTCAATAATTTGATGTTTTTCAAGGAATTTAATATCTACTTCACTAGCATCATCATCTGCATATAATGGGTAATTTAAAACTGCGTATAAAAAGTCAGCAGTTGTTGTAAAGCCTTCAATTACCATTTCATCAAGCGCTACTTTCAATTTGTTAATCGCAGTTTGTCGATCTGTATCTTTAACTATAACCTTTGCGACAAGTGAGTCATAATATGGTGATACTTGGTATCCTGGATATAGTAAAGAATCAACACGAATATTGAACCCTTGAGGTAAATGTAATTTTTTTACTTTACCAGGCGTAGGTTGGAATTTCTTCTCTGGATTTTCAGCATTGATACGCGCTTCGATTACGTGTCCATTGAATACGATGTCATCTTGACCGAAAGGAAGTTTATCATGCTGCATTAAATACAGTTGCGCTTGTAATAAGTCTCTATCAGCACGCATTTCTGTGACAGTATGTTCTACTTGTATACGTGCATTCATTTCTATAAAGTAATGTGCATCTTTTGTAACTAAAAATTCTATTGTACCTGCACTTCGATAATTTGAAGCTTTGGCAACGGCAACTGCATCTGCACAAATTTGTTTTCGTCTTTCCTCTGTTAATGCTGCACAAGGAGACTCTTCAATTAACTTTTGATTTTTGCGTTGTACTGAGCAATCTCGTTCTCCTAAATGTACATAGTTACCTTTTCCATCACCAATGATTTGAACTTCAACGTGTTTTGCTACAGGTATAAAAGCTTCGACATAGACTCTGTCATCATTAAAGTACTTCTGCCCTTCGCTTTTTGCTTCTTTTAATGATTTTTCAAGTTGTTCAGGTTCCTTAACGATACGGATACCTTTACCGCCACCGCCACTAGCTGCTTTTAAAACGACAGGGTAACCAATTTCATCTGCAAGTTGTTTAATTTCTTCCACTGAATTGACAGCACCTGTTGATCCAGGAATGACGGGTACTCCCGCAGCGTCTACTGTTTGACGCGCAGTTATTTTATCACCCATCAGCTCCATTGTTTTTTTACTTGGACCAATGAAATGAATATCATTTTCTTCTACCTTTTCAGCAAAAGTTGTACTTTCTGATAAAAATCCGTACCCTGGATGGATCGCATTCGCACCTGTTATTTCAGCTGCGCCAATGATACGTTCAATATTTAAATAACTATCTAAAGGATTGGCTTCTCCAATACAAACTGCTTGATCAGCTAAGCTAACATGTAGACTTTGCTCATCTCCTTTAGCATATATCGCAACAGTCTCTATACCCATTTCACGACAGGCTCTAATAATACGGACTGCAATTTCTCCTCTATTTGCTACTAAACAACGGTACATTTAGCTGTCCCCCTTTATTTAAGTTTAACTAGTACTTGATCATATTCAACATTTGTACCATGATCTGCTACTATTTCAACGACTTCTCCATCTACATCGCTTGTAATTTCATTCATAACTTTCATTGCTTCAACATAACCGATGATATCTCCAGATTTAACTTTATCTCCAACTTTAATTTGAGGATCAGTTAATTCTTTACTATCTTGTAAAAAGAATGTACCAACCATTGGTGAAGCTATTTCTTTAGAAGCATCTTCATTTGAACTAGATTCGACTTGTTGTTGATTATCATTATTCACAGCACTTGTACTTGCTACACTTTGATTAGCAGATTCACTGATTACTTGAGCGCCCTCTGTGAAGTCTAATTCTAGTTCACTTTTATTATCTTTAAATTTAAAGCGTTTTACGCCATTTGATTTAACTAAATTAATAACTTCCTCAATTTTTTTAATATTCATCTTGTTATTACTCCTCTTCAATTAATTTTGCTAATTTTTGTGATGTTGGTCGCATTGAATGCATATTAAATATTGGTGCATTTGTCACAGAGTTCAATTTGTCACTGAACTTTTGATTAAACGACTGCAACATCTCATTTGCTTCATCTACAGAAGTCCATTTGAACTGTATCATATCTCCTGGCTTGAATTGTGCTAGTTTCTTAAGGTCCAATTGACTTACTGTAGCTATCTTTGTATAACCACCGACTGTTTGTTTGTCATTTAATAGAATGATTGGATTCCCATCGTTAGGTACTTGAATACTACCTAATCCTACTGGTTCAGAAATGATATCCGCACCATTTTCAGGTGGAATTTGATTGCCTATAAGTCTATATCCCATACGATCAGATTGATCAGATATTTTATATTCAGATTCAACTAAATTTTTTCGTTTTTCTTCAGAAAAGGCATCAACTTGCGGACCTTCTATAATGTGAATAATATTGTCTTGTTCAACTGCATCATAATCAATTGATTTTCCAAGATTTACTTTATAATTGCTATTTTGCACGACTTGAATATGATCATCTTTTTTCAATGCTCTTCCGTAAAAACCACCCACGCCACTTCTAGTATGCGTTGAATAGCTATCTGCAACTTTTTCAATATCAAGTGAATGACCAAAGAAAATATAGCCACGTGCACCACGTATTACAGGTCCTAATTCAAGGATATCGCCTTTATTTGCCAAGACAACACTGTTATTTGTTATTTTGGCGTTGTTTAATTTTGCATTGAACTGGCCGCCTGTCAATACAAACGTGTTATTTTGAGTGAATTGTATTGTTGGTCCGATAATTGTAAATTCCAAACTTGGACCATCGTTAGCAATCAATTGTCGTCCTAAGTCATAACTAAATTGATCCATAGCACCAGAGCCTGAAAAACCTAAATGTTGAAATCCAAAACGTCCTTTGTCTTGTACCGTGGTGAACAGTCCTGGTTTTATAATTTTAATGCCCATTACACCTCACCCACTTTTCTTTATTAAATTGACCGTCGTTGATTTCTTTTTTAATTTGGTTATACGTTTGCTCGTCAATTGCATAAAATTTAATATAATCACCAGCTTCGTACAATGTCATAGGTTCAGCATATTGATCGAACACTTTTAATGGTGTTCTACCAATAATTTGCCAACCACCCGGTGAATCTGATGGATATAATCCCGTTTGATTATTAGCGATTCCTACAGAACCGGCATTTATCTTAACTCGTGGTTCAGCTCTTCTAGGTGTATGAATACGTTCATCTAACCCACCTAAGAATGGGAAACCTGGCATAAAACCAAGCATATAAACAAGATATTCATTTTCTGTATGAATTTGGATAACTTCCTTTACAGATAAATGATTATGATTTGCTACCTCTTCTAAATCCGGGCCCATCTCAGTATTATATAGTACAGGAATATATATAATATTCTTATTTGAAGTTGAATCAACTTTTGAAAGTTTAAGATTATCTAATTCTAATTTTTCAATTAATTGCTTGTAATCAATTAAATCATTATTAAAATTTATCATAATTGCTCGATAAGACGGGATTACATCCTTAATGTCTGGTATGTTTTTAGACAGAATATATTGAGTAGTTAGATTAACTTCTTGATAATTATCTTCGCTAATCTCTTCTTTGAAATATAGCAATAGCGATTGCTCATTTATAACTTTAACTTCCAACCTATTGCCTCCCTTTTATACTTTCATTTGATTATATTGTATTTCTAAAAGTATTGATTTAACAAAAGTATCAACTTTCAAATTTTTCTATTATGTATAAAAAAATTATAACATTTTCATATCTTAGTTGTTTAATAAGTATTTCAAATTGTGAATAATAAAAAAAGTAAGGCATGATGTAATCGCTTACTTTTATGTATACTTAACAATTCATTCAATTGTATTCACAATGTTATTTAAGCATATAAAACAAAATTTGTCATGAAAAAGTTCAGATTTTCAAATTAATTTGATAAAATATAAATAGATATTCGTTACTTTAAGGATACTTATAGCTTAAATAGTTAAAAATGTAATCAATATAGCAAGCGCGGTCGGATAAACCTTTTAGTTGTTAAAAATAAGTTGAACTTAACCAAAAATGATACAGCATTTGACATTAAAAACGAGAGTGGAACAGAATTTTTTAAATTCAATGTCCTACTCTCGCAAGAATGACTAAAACTGAGAAAAGCTTAATTTAAATGCCCTCTCAGTTTAGTTATTTACTGCCTTTTTTGAAAAAAGCAGTTGTATATTATTGTCTCAGACACAAATTAATCATTGTTATAAATAGAGATTATTTGATATCTACGATTTTAACGTTAATTTCTCCACCGTTTGGTAAAGGCACACGTACTTCATCTTTTAAACTTTTACCAATTAATGCTTTAGCCATAGGTGATTCGTTTGAGATTTTGCCGTTAAATGCATCTGCTTCAGCAGAACCAACGATTTGGTAACTTTCTTCTTCATCTCCAGGTAACTCAATAAAAGTTACAGTTTTACCAATTTGAACAACATTATTATCACCTGTATCTTCAATGATTAATGCATATCTAAGCATATGCTCGATACGTTGAATGTCTTGTTCAATGAATCCTTGTTCATCTTTAGCAGCATCGTACTCAGAGTTCTCAGAAAGGTCACCAAATGAACGTGCCACTTTAATTTTTTCTACAACTTCAGGACGTTTAACCGTTTTTAATTCTTCTAATTCTTTTTCTAATTGTTCATAACCCTCTTGAGTCATTGGATATTGTTTTTGATTTTCCATTATGTCATCTTCCTTTTTCAGTTAATATGTTTGCGTCAATTAAAATTTATTGAATACATTTATTTTTAATATACATTGTAACTTACTTATTGTTTACTAACCAATGTTTGAATTTTTGTTGTCATAATATCTATTGCTACTTTATTACTTCCACCTTCTGGAATAATAATGTCAGCATATTTCTTTGTTGGTTCAATGAATTGATTGTGCATTGGTTTAACAACATTTAAATATTGGTTAATTACCGATTCCATTGATCGACCACGCTCTTTAGTATCACGTACGAGTCGTCTTAGAATTCTTAAGTCTGCATCAGTATCAACGTATATTTTGACATCCATCATATCACGAAGTGTTTTATTTTCTAAAGCAAATATACCTTCTACGATAATAACATCTTTAGGTTCAAATGCAATGGTTTCATTACTTCGTGTATGATTTGTGTAATCGTACGTTGGAACTTCAACTGCATGACCATTACGTAAATCCTTTAAATTTTCAATGAGCAAATCATTGTCAAAGGCAAAGGGATGGTCATAATTTGTTTCAAGACGCTCTTCAAAAGTTAAATGTGATTGGTCTTTATAATAATAATCTTGAGCAAGAAGTGCAACACTATGTCCTTCTAAATTTTTCATGATTTCATTAGTAACTGTTGTCTTACCAGATCCAGAGCCACCGGCAATACCAATAATTGTTGTGTTTGCCATTATCTAATTTCCTTTCTCATCATGTTCTTAGGGTAAATTGGATGATCTACCTTAATTTGTACAATTTGAAGTGGATGACGTGCAGCATCTAATTGATTGCCTTCCTCATCGTATATGGCATCAATCACTTGTCTAAAGCTTTCAATTTCAGGTCCAAAGAATTCAATTTCTTGACCAGGTTTAAAGTGATTTCTTTGTTGAATAGTAGCAATTTGTGTTGCCTCATCATAATCTAATACTAATCCACAAAAATCATAAGGTGATTTTTTATTTTGCTGAACACCAAACATTTGCTCTTCATAACCTGGTGTACCTTCAAAGAAAGCTGGCGCTGTATCTCTATTAGCACATTTATCTAATTCTATTAACCATTCAGGATTTATTTTAAAGTGCTCTGGATCTTCAGCATAGGCATCAATTACTTTTCGATAAACTGAAACTACAGTAGCAATATAATGTATCGATTTCATACGACCTTCTATTTTAAGGGAGTCAATGCCAATATCCATCATTTGTGGTATGGATTCGATTAATTTTAAATCTTTAGGACTCATAGCGAATGGGATAACGTCGCCCTCTTGATAATAAAGATCTAAATCACCATCATTATCAACCTCTAACAAATCATAATCCCAACGACAACTTTGACAACACCCTCCTCTATTAGAGTCTCTCGCTGTCATGTGATTACTAAGTGTACAACGACCTGAATAGGCAATACACATAGCACCATGGATGAAAGCCTCAATTTCAATGTCAACATTCTCTTTCATTTCCTTCATTTCCATAGCGCCTGTTTCACGAGCTAATACCACTCGGTCTAATCCTTCTTCTTTCCAGAATTCTACAGCTTTAGTATTAGATAATGATTGTTGTGTTGATAAGTGTATTTCTAATTTTGGTGCAACTTGCTTACAAGTTTCTATGATTAAAGGGTCTGCTACAATAATACCTGTAGCTCCAGTTTTTTCTAATTCAATTAGATACGATTCCAACCCATCAATATTTTCATCATGTGCAATAATGTTAGTAGTCACGTATATTTTAGCATTATATTGATTTGCAAATTCAACGCCCTCTTTAATTTCAGCCATTGTAAAATTATCAGCGTTAGAACGTAGACCATATTCTTGGCCACCTAAAAATACGGCATCTGCACCATAATGAACAGCAATTTTTAATTTCTCCAAATTACCAGCAGGCGCTAATAATTCAGGTTTTTTGATTTTACTTTTTACTTGAGATTGAACGTCAGTTAAAGTTTTCAAGTTTAGCGCCTCCTTTTAATATACGGTTTGTTTATACAAGAATCCTTCGTCAAATGGACGATGTTCTGGTTGAATGTCTTCAATTGGGTCTACTAGCATAAATTTTTCGTCTTCATATGCTTCAGGATCTTCATTGTATAAATCAATCGCTTCTCTGTATTGAGCTGTAACAACGTTGATATATTCTTCACTCTGTAATATACCGTCAATCTTAAATGAATCAATACCAGCTTCAAACAATGGTTCAAGTTCTTCGATTAAACAGATGTCATTCGGAGACATGATATGTGTGCCATTAAAATCCTCAAATACAGGATATTTATTATCACGTTCTTCGTCATAGAGTAATAGTTCACGTTCATCATTTTCACGTTTAATCTTCATTTGTCTATCTTGAAATGTATAATAGTTTCCAAGTAACATCCGTTTAGATTGGAACATACATGTCATCCCATGGACTTGAACTTCAATTTCGACATTTGCATTCTCTTTAATATTTATAATTTCATCTAAGTTTAATTCTCTGGCAAGAAGTGCACGTTTCGCACCGCGTTTACCCCAATAGTTACATTGGAAATAGTTGGTAACAATTGTTTCGGCATCCCAATTTAAAGGTATGGGATTTTGTTGATTTTTTACGTACATAACAACTGCAGGATCGCCAAAGATAATACGATCCACATTGATTTCGTGTAAGAAATTAATGTAGTCTTCCAATGCGTTTAAATGATAGTTATGGAAAATACCATTTACAGCGACATAGATTTTTTTATCATGTTCATGTGCTAATTTAATTGCTTTTTTTATATCTTCTCGATTAAATTCTCCCGGTAATCGTAACCCAAATTTTTGCTCACCAATGACAAAGGCATCCGCGCCAATATCGATTAGTGTTTCTAAATGTGTTAAAGATTTAGGAGTAACGAGTAATTCCGTCATAATTATTCTCCTTTAATTGAAATAGCTAACCCATCATCCATATTGATAAAATTTGTACTGTAATTTTTTTGATTCATTAACCATTCATTAAATTTTTGGACTTTTTTCACCATTTGCTTAACATTTCTGGAACGAACAATATCTATGTTCGATACAAAACCGTGATATAAAACATTATCTGTAATCACTAGTCCACCTTTTTTTAATAATGGTGTATAATATTCAAAAAATTTCTTAGATTGCGCTTTAGCTGCATCAATAAAGATAATATCATATACTTTGTCATCGACTTGACTATATTGCTCTAAGGCATTGCCTTCTATTAATCGTATTTGTGATGAATAACCATAAGTTTCAAAATTTGTTTTAGCTTGCGTAATCATTTTCTCATCACGTTCTATTGTTGTAATTTGAATGTCATCTGATACCGATGCAAAATGCATTGAACTATAACCTATCGCAGTACCAATTTCCAATATATTTTTTGCACCATGGATTCGAATTAATTGTTTGATCATTTCTAGAGATAATCTGTCTACAATTGGTACAGCATTCTCTTCTGCATAGCTTCTTAATGATTCAATCTGATTATCTGTTTTAGATTGTATCTCCAATAAATATTGCTGATTAGCTTCCATTTACTTACTTCCTTTTTTAAGACAAAATGACATTAAAAAATAAACCAGTCTCTATTAAATTAAGTTTTAATCACCGATGACTTATAAATAACCTAAATCAAATGACGTCAACTCATGTGTATAATTGTATGACTGATTTAAATATTTATTAAAATACTTGTCTAGTTATAAGAATTTAACTTTAAATATTTTATCACATATTTGATTGTAAATTAAGGTGTAACAAGTAAAAAAACATGATTTTGTCAATCAAAAAGGAGCAGAAAAGAATTCGCTTTGAATTCTTTATCCACTCCCACTACAACATTATTGAGTTAACTCAGCTAAACATATGCACTAAGATTGTTCAATTCATAATTACGAATTGACTATTTAACTTCCATTCATCTATAAATGTGAAGAATGAATGCATCATTTACTCTTCCATATTTGTATTTACTACTTCTTCAATCATGTCCCATTCTTCATCTGTTTCGATAGGTACTAATTTACCACCATCGCCTGATTCATCAGGTTCATTTATCATTGGAATAAGTTCAATCATATCATCGTCGTCTGATTGTGCGCCCTCTTCTGCTAAGATAACATATTCCTTTTTGAATTCTGGATGGTAAAATTCTAACATTTTTCGATATAAAACTTCATTACCATTTTCATCAAATAAAGTTAATAATTCTTCTTCATTGCTAATATCTAATTCTACGTCATGGTTATGGTCATGATTATGTTCAGTCATCTTTATATCTCCTTTATTGGATTGAGTCTAAATAGCCTTGCAATATAAATACTGCTGCCATTTTATCAATTACTTTTTTTCTTTTTTGTCTTGAAACATCTGCTTCAAGTAATGAACGCTCTGCTGCCATAGTACTTAATCGTTCATCCCACATTATAATCTCTATATCAGGTAAGCTTTCTTGAAGCAACTCCTTATATTTTAACGAAGCTTCTCCACGAAAGCCAATAGAATTATTCATATTCTTTGGTAAACCAATCACTACAGAACCAACATGATGTTCTTTAATGATAGCTACTAATTGATCTATACCGAAATCTTCTTGTTCCTCGTTAATTCTTAGAGTGTCCAATCCTTGGGCAGTCCAACCCATTAAATCGCTAATAGCAATGCCAACTGTTTTACTACCTACATCTAAACCTAAAATTTTATGCGTTAACATGGACTATTTCTTGTTCTCTTTTAAGTAATTTGAAACGAGTTCTTCCATAATAACGTCACGATCAATGTGTCGAATCTGATTTCTAGCATCATTTTGACGAGGTATATAGGCTGGATCTCCAGAGAGTAAATACCCAACGATTTGATTGACAGCATTGTAACCACGTTCTTCTAATGTTCGGTGTACATTATTTAACACAGTTTCGACATTATCTTTAGGAATTTCTTCATAGTCAAACTTCATAGTTTTATCAATATTATCCATAGGTGCGACACTCCTCTATAACGGTTTATCTTACATACACCAATTTTACACTAGTTGATTACAAAGTTATAGTTTTTTAATGTAATCTTTAATAAAGCGTAATGCTTCTGAGATATTTTCAGGTTGCGTACCGCCACCTTGAGCCATATCAGGGCGACCGCCACCTTTACCACCAACGATAGGTGCCATATTTTTAATAATATCCCCAGCTTTGATGCTGTCAGTTTGTTCTTTAGGTACAGTTGCGATTAATGACACTTTATCTCCTAAATTACTTGCTAAGATAATGATAGCATCTTGTTGTTTAGATTTAAAATCATCCATTGTTTGTCTGATTTCTTTAGCATTTGATACCTCGACTTCTGTAGCTAATACTTTAAATCCATTTATATCTTCAATTTGTTCCTCAATATTACCCATCTTAAGTGCTGTAATTTCTTTGTTGCGTTGCTCTAATTGTTTATGAAGTTGTTTTTCTTCTTCTTGTAATTGTACAATTTTATCAAAAACTTGATTGTCAGATTTTACTTTAACTTGATCTTTAACAGCATTAAATTTCGTTTGAATATTCTCTAAATAAAGGAATGCTGACTTACCAGTCAATGCTTCAATACGTCTAACACCCGCACCTGTTCCTGACTCGCTAACAATTTTGAAAAGACCAATTTCAGCAGTGTTTCTTACGTGAATACCACCACATAGTTCTATTGAAAATGGCGCCATATTTACAACGCGTACAATATCACCGTATTTTTCACCGAATAAAGCCATAGCACCCATTTGTTTAGCTTCATCAATTGGCATTTCTTGAATATTAACTGAAATACCTCTCCAAATTTCTTCGTTAACACGTCTCTCAACACGATCTATTTCTTCTTGACTCATAGGACCAAAATGTGAGAAGTCAAAGCGTAAACGTTCACTTTCGACTAAAGAACCAGCTTGGTTAACATGTTCTCCTAGTACCTCTTTTAAAGCAGCGTGAAGTAAGTGAGTGGCACTGTGATTTTTTTGAATATCTTTTCTTTCATCTCTATTTACACTTGCATCTACATTACTATTAATAGTAACTTGGCCGAATTGGACTACACCTTGATGTAAATTTTGACCATTAGGTGCTTTAGTTACTTCGGTTACTTCTATTTCAAAGTTTTCATTGCCTACGGTTCCTTTATCCGCTACTTGTCCACCACTAACTGCATAAAATGGTGTTTCTTCCAAAATGAAGTAAACTGTTTCTCCAGGCTCAGCACTTTCAACTGATTCACCATTATAAATTAAATCTGTTAATGTTGTTTGATAATCTGTCGTTTCATAGCCAACGAATTTACTATTTGTAGTAATATTTTTGAGCACTTCACTTTGAATTTGCATTGATTGTGAACTTTGACGTGCTTCTCGAGCTCGTGTACGTTGTTGTTCCATTTCTACTTCAAATGTAGCCATATCTACAGAAATGCCTTCTTGACTAGCTAATTCTTCAGTTAATTCAATTGGGAAACCATACGTATCATATAATTTAAAAGCATCTGATCCGTTAATTTCGTTTGTTGAATCTTTGGCTTTAGCTAGTAAATTATTTAAAATTGCTAAACCTTCTTGAAGTGTTTCGTGGAAACGTTCTTCTTCAGATTTAATTACACGTTTAATAAAATCTGCTTTTTCTTTAACATTAGGGTAATAAGGTTCCATAATGTCTGCAACAATATCAACCAATTTATACATAAACGGTTCATTAATGTCTAATGTTTGACTGAATCGAACCGCTCTACGTAGAAGTCGACGTAATACATAGCCTCTTCCTTCGTTTGCAGGTAATGCACCATCAGCTATTGCAAATGCAATCGTACGAATATGGTCTGCGATGACTTTAAATGCTATATCATGCTCACTATTTTCTAAATACGTTTTGCCAGCGACATTTTCAACTTCATTAATAATTGGCATGAATAAGTCTGTTTCGTAATTAGTACGTACATTTTGAGACACTGATGCCATACGTTCAAGACCCATACCAGTATCAATATTTTTATTTGGAAGTGGTGTATACGTATTGTCTTTATTATGATTAAATTCACTAAAGACTAAATTCCATACTTCTAAATATCTTTCATTTTCTCCACCTGGATACATTTCTTCGGCTGGATCATCTTGTCCATATTCGTCTCCACGGTCATAGAAAATTTCAGTATTTGGACCAGAAGGACCTTCACCAATATCCCAGAAGTTACCCTCAATTCTGATAATGCGACTTTCTTCTAAGCCAATTTCTTCATTCCAAATACGATAAGCTTCTGTATCTTCTGGATGAATAGTGACATATAATTTTTCTGGTTCCATTCCCATCCATTTTTCACTTGTTAAAAACTCCCATGCAAAATGAATAGCTTCTTTTTTGAAATAATCGCCGATTGAAAAGTTACCTAGCATTTCAAAAAATGTATGATGTCTTGCAGTAAATCCAACATTTTCGATATCGTTGGTTCTGATTGCTTTTTGAGAATTAACAATTCTAGGCTTTCTAGGTGTTTCTCTGCCATCAAAATATTTTTTTAACGTTGCTACACCAGAATTAATCCATAATAATGAATCATCATCAATCGGTACTAATGGTGCTGAAGGTTCAACCATATGTCCTTTTTCAACAAAGAAATCAATATATTTTTGACGAATTTCACTAGCCTTTAAATTTTTCATTATTTACACTCCTATTTCACCAATTTATTAAGAAAATAAAACAAAAAACGTTCATCCTCAAAAAAGGGACGAACGTTCTCGCGGTACCACCCTAGTTATAAATGGTCTACCCTTAACCGATAAAATATCGTTAGGCAGAAGACAATTATCACTCAAATTCAATATGAAAATAACATGAAGTAGCGTTCAACAATATACATTGCACTTTACACCAACCAGTACATCTCTATATAAGTATGTATTGTCTACTCATCTTCATGCGAACTTAAGATTATTTTAAGTATTTTCAAGCTAAATGTCAACGCTCAGCAAAATCGTATGGGGATACATCACCCATATTAATCATTGGATTAATTTGATATATTGTAGATTCGCTTAAAATAATTTCTTTTTCCTCTACTTCTAAATTCAACTTTTCATCTGTATCTATTGATGAATTATCATTATTTTGATGACGGTTAGCATGATTATTATCAATTTCAAAATAGCTTAAAATTAATTGGCAAAGTTGCGTCTGACGTATTTGACCTTGGGTGTTTAAACCTATATCGAATGCCTTAGGATCACCGAGTAAAACAAGTGATTGTTTTGCCCTAGTGAGTCCTGTATACAAAATAGGTCTCTGCAACATTCTAAAATACTGCTTTACAATTGGCATGATGACTATCGGAAATTCAGAACCCTGTGATTTATGGATAGATGTACAATAAGCATGTGTTAATTCAAGTAAATCCTGTCTTGTGAAGGTGATTTCATTCCCCTCAAAGTCTACTACAAGCACATCTTTGTTAAGTGCATTTTCTTTTGCCCAAAAGATTCCAACTATAACACCAATATCACCATTAAATATATTATCGTTAGGTCGATTGACTAATTGTAATACTTTATCCCCTTTACGAAATTTGATATCACCGAACTCTATTTCGCGCGTATCATCTTCCTTAGGGTTTAATATATCCTGCAACACTTGATTTAATCGTTTTATACCTGCACTACCTTTATACATCGGTGCTAACACCTGAATATCACTCATGTCATACCCTTTATTTACAGCACTTGATACTACTTTCTCAACAACTGAAGGTATTTGTTCTACGCCACAATTAATAAAACTTCTATCATGATAACGTTGTGAAATATCGATAGGTTCCCCATGCTTCATTCGGTGTGCTAAATCAATGATACTAGAGCCATCTTGTTGACGGTAAACTTCAGTTAAATTTACACGTGGAATTGCTTTAGAATCGATTAGATCTTTAAATACTTGCCCTGGTCCAACTGATGGCAATTGATCTTCGTCACCAACAAATACCACCTGTGCATCTAATGGCACTGCACTTAGAAACTGATGAAATAACCAAGTATCCACCATCGACATTTCGTCAATAATGATAAGTTTAGCTTTTATTTCATTATCTAATATATCTTCAGGTTGAGTATCCTGATTCCACCCAATTAAGCGATGTATTGTCATCGCTTCAAGTCCTGTTGACTCTTGTAAACGCTTAGATGCACGACCAGTTGGTGCAGCTAAAACGACTGGATAATCATCATCTTGATAATCAGAATAATTTAACGATAGGCCATGTATTTCAGCATATAATTCAACAATTCCTTTGATTACCGTTGTCTTTCCTGTACCAGGGCCTCCTGTCAATAGCATAATTTTAGAATTAATAGCAGTTTGCAAAGCTTCTTTTTGCGATGGTGCATAATTGACATTATTGCTATCTTCTATTTCCCCTATATGCAATTGTAAATCAGATTGTTCTATTTCTTTTAACTTGTTCTTATAGGTTTGAATGCGATATAAATTTTGAACACTTTTCAATTCAGAATAATATAAACTAGGAATAGCAACACGATGATTATCAAGAATTAATTTGCTTTCTTCTGATAAATTTTGTAGAACATCTTCTAATTGTTGTTGCTCTATGGCCTCACCTTGCTGTTTGTTACTTAGAATTTGTTGCGTTACGTCGATGATATAGTCATTTGATAAATATGTGTGACCTTGCTTAATGCATTCTTCTTCAAGTGTATATAACAATCCAGCTTTTAATCTTTCTTGATCATTAAAGGCAATCCCATTATTTCGCGCTAAAATATCAGCCTTTTGAAAACCAATTCCTTTAACATCATATACGAGTTGATATGGATTATTCTCAAGTACTTGAAGGGTGTCAGATTGATAAAATTGATAAATCGCCATTGATAATTTAGGTCCAAAGCCTAAATCATGTAGTCGAATCATAATTTTTTCGGACTCTTGATTGGCATTGATTTGATCAGCAATCTGCTTTTGTTTCTTTTTAGGTAAATTGGAAACTTTTTCTAAAACAGATGCATCAGACATAATATCATTGATCGCATTTTCACCAAGCGTGTTCACTATATTTTGAGCAGTCTTTTTTCCTATACCTTTAAACAAATCACTCGATAGATATGTAATGATTGCATCTTTAGTTTGTGGTACTTCTTTCTCAAACGTATCAGCCTTCAGTTGCTTACCGTAACGTGGATGCTCTACAACTTGACCTTTAAAAGTGTATACGTCTCCTTCAACAATATTTGGAAAGAACCCTACAACAGTTGGTAAATTACCAAATGATTCATTTGTTTCAATTGTATCCACTTTTATCACTGTATAAAAATTATCATTATTCTGAAATAAAATAGCATCTACAGTACCTTTAATCATTGAATAATCAAATAGTGTAGGGTCTGACATATTACTCCTCCTCGTTCTTTATTGCTTCAAAGGTCTTCTTAGCATGTTGGCTTAATAGGTGTTCTGGATCAATAGATATAGCCTTATCAAAATATGATATAGCTAATTCAACATCTTCTGTATGCATATATATAGCTAAACCAAGATTATATAGTGCATCTACATGTTGTGAGTTTATTGATAGCACTAACTTTAATTGTTGAATAGCTTGTTCAAACATTTCTAAATGACATAATGCTAACCCATATTGAAATTGAACTTCAGCATCACGATTAGGTTCTAATTCTGCTGCAGTCATAAAGAAAGGTAATGATTCTTTAGGTGCATCTAATTGATTAAATGACATCCCAATCATGTAATTCGTATCTATTTTATCCATATCGTATTTAGATGCTAATTGATATAGCTTAATGGCATCGCGGTATTTACCTTGATCATAGTATAGATTAGCTAAATTATAATATACAGGTCCATTTTTATCATCAATTGCAAGTGCTCTTTGGAAAAATCTTTCAGCCTTTTCCACTTCATTAACGTCAGCGAGTACGATTCCTGCATTAATATAATTTTCAATTGTATTCGGTTCTTCTTCTATGTTTTCGAATAGTGCTTTTAATGCATCTTCAAGTTGACCGTCCTGAATCCATTTATAAATGGTTTCTTGTTTCGTTATCATATTTTCACCCAATTCTTTAATCATCGTTTGTATTGATTTAAACGTAAAAATAAAGATGGAGTAGTATGTGAAATCTTAGATGATTTCATTACACTCCACCCTTTGTTTTTTTAATTAAACAACATAACTCAATTGACCTGTTGTTTTAAATACATCATCGATTGTTGCGCCACCTAAACAAACTTCCTCATCGTAAAATACAACCGCTTGTCCTGGCGTTATCGCACGTACTGGTTCATCAAATGTTACACGTAAGGCATCCTGACTTTCACGTTTAACAAACACTTTGGTATCTTTTTGGCGATATCTAAATTTAGCAGTACATTCAAATCCATTTTCTAAATCAACTGGATTAACGAATGAGAAATCAGATGCAATAAGATAATCACTATAGAGTGCATCATGATGGAAACCTTGTTCAACATATAAAATATTATCTTTTAAATTCTTGCCAACTACAAACCATGGATCACCGTCTCCGCCAATTCCAAGACCATGTCTTTGACCAATAGTGTAATACATTAATCCACTATGCATACCTTTCTTTTCTCCATCCAATGTACGCATTTCTCCAGATTGAGCCGGTAAATATTGTGATAGGAATGTTTTAAAATTACGTTCTCCAATAAAACATATGCCAGTTGAGTCTTTCTTCTTAGCCGTTGCTAAATCTTGTTCTTCAGCAATTTTTCGAACTTCTTTTTTCTCAATATCACCAATTGGGAACATCACTTTTGATAATTGTTGTTGTGACAATTGATTTAAGAAATAGGTTTGATCTTTATTATTATCAATACCTCTTAACATTTCCACATGACCATCGTCATGACGACGTATTCTTGCATAATGTCCAGTTGCGACATAATCAGCGCCTAATTTAAGTGCATGCTCTAAAAATGCTTTAAATTTAATTTCTTTATTACACATAACATCCGGATTAGGTGTACGTCCTTTTTTATATTCATCTAGGAAATAAGTGAAGACTTTATCCCAATATTCCTGTTCAAAATTAACTGCATAATATGGGATACCAATTTGATTACATACTGCGATGACATCATTATAATCTTCAGTTGCTGTACAAACACCATTCTCATCAGTGTCGTCCCAGTTTTTCATAAATATTCCAATAACATCATACCCTTGTTCTTTTAAAACATGGGCAGTGACTGAACTATCAACTCCACCAGACATACCAACAACTACACGTATATCTTTGTTTGACACATTTATTCCTCCTTAAATTTATGATATATTTTATGAATTTCAGCAACGATATATTTAATTTCTTGTTCAGTTGTTAATTCGTTAAAACTAAATCTTACAGAGTGTTTCGCACGCTCTTCATCTTCATACATTGCTGCTAGAACATGTGAAGGTGTAGTTGAGCCAGCTGTACAAGCTGAACCCGACGATACATAAATATTTGCTAAATCCAGAAGTGTTAACATCGTTTCCACATCTATAAATGGGAAATACAAATTGAGTATATGACCAGTTGTGTCTACCATTGAACCATTGACCTCAAACGGTATTGCTCGTTCTTGCAAACTAACTAGAAATAATTCCTTTAACTGCATTAAATGTAAATTATTTTGATCTCTATTATCATTTGCTAGTGCTAACGCTTTAGTTAAGCCTACAATTTGTGCCACATTTTCTGTACCGGCACGTCTTTTAGTTTCTTGTTCCCCACCTAACTGTGAATACACAATTGGTGTTTGGTCTCTAACTAATAGTACACCCACGCCTTTTGGACCACCAAATTTATGCGCCGTTAAACTCAAAGTATCCATTTTAAAATCTTCAAAGCTGACATCTAAATGTCCAATTGCTTGAACAGCGTCAACATGCAACAAAGCATTCGATTCGCTAACGATATCTTCAATATCATACATTGGTTCTACAGTTCCAACTTCATTATTAACAAACATTATCGAAACTAAGATTGTATCACTCGTTAATGCTTCTTTAAGTTGATCTAAATCCACTGTACCTGTATCATCGACATCTAGATAAGTCACATCAAAGCCTTCTTTTTCTAATTGTTCAAAGACGTGTAGAACTGAATGATGCTCGATTTTAGTAGTGATAATGTGATTTCCAAGATGCTGATTGGCATAGACTAACCCTTTGATAGCAGTATTATTTGATTCAGTAGCGCCACTTGTAAATATAACTTCACTTGGCTTTGCATTTAGTAAGTTAGCAACTGTTCTTCTTGATTCATCTAAATAACGACGTGCGTCTCTTCCAATTGAATGAATAGATGATGGATTTCCGAAATGTGACTTGTAAATTGCCATCATTTCTTCTACAACCTCTGGTTTGACCGGTGTAGTTGCAGCATAATCTGCATATACTTCCATTATTAAGTACACTCCTCACAATATTATCAATGTTCCTATAATAGCACCTGTAAACAATTTTTTCTATATAGTTGTTTATAAACATATAACGTTCTATTAATTTTCATTTTAACATTCAATTAGAAACAAATTTAACCCATTCAATAATAAATTTGTAAAAATGGAATTAATAATACGAATAGACGCAACATTTTTATCTATTCACGTTATAAATATATAAAGTGAGATGGGAGTGGGACAGAATTCTTTTAAATTCGTCGTCCACTCCCAGCTTGCTTTGCTTGTAAAGGATGACTAGAACCGAGAAAAGTTTGATTAAAGCGCCTTCTCAGTTCAGTCAGCTACTGCGAATTTGCAAAATAGCTTCTTTATATTATTTTTGTCCCAGCCTCTGTATTGTGATTAACGAAAGTTAACTTAATTTTACAATTTTTTTGCAACTTTGAGCATTTCAATATCACTCTATCATTGCTCTTGTTAAACTTAAGCATACTAAATATATTTGAGGAGATGAAATTTGTGGGTAATATTAAGGTATCTGCATTAAATTTAGTTCCAATTAGAGAAGGTCAAAGTGATAAAGAGGCCATTGAGGACATGGTTAGTTTAGCTCAAGAACTAGATTCACTTAATTATGAACGTTATTGGATTGCAGAACATCATAATGCACCTAATTTAGTAAGTTCTGCGACTTCTCTATTAATTCAACATGCACTTGAACACACACACCGTATCAAAGTTGGATCTGGAGGTATCATGTTGCCAAACCATGCGCCTTTGATTGTTGCTGAACAATTTGGAACAATGGAGACACTCTTTCCAAATAGAGTTGATCTAGGTTTAGGAAGAGCACCAGGTACAGATATGATGACTGCAAGTGCGTTACGACGTGATCAACATAATGGTGTTTACGAATTCCCTGAAGAAGTTGAACAATTACAAACTTATTTCGGACCTGGTAACAAACAAGCTTATGTAAGAGCGTATCCGGCAGTAGGTAAAAATGTACCATTATATATTTTGGGTTCTTCTACAGATTCAGCGCATTTAGCTGCACGTAAAGGATTACCTTATGTTTTTGCAGGTCATTTTGCACCTCAACAAATGAAAGAAGCTATGCAAATTTACAAAGAGTTGTTCGAACCTTCAGATGTGTTAGATCAACCATATATGATTGTATGTTTAAATGCGATTGTAGCCGAAACGGATGAAGAAGCCGAATACTTAGCAAGTACTTTAGCACAAGTGTTTATTGGCATAGCGCGTGGTAGAATGCAGCCAGTACAACCACCGACAAATGATTTACAAGCGCTTTTAACACCTAGAGAATATGAAATGGCTCAACAAAGATTTAACGATTCGTTAATAGGTTCTGAAGAAACCGTAAAAGAAAAATTAGAATCATTTATTGAGGAATATGGAGATATTGATGAATTAATGGGCATTAGTTATATTTATAATCAAGATAAACAATTTGAATCGTTTAAACGTTTACACAATGTAATCGAAAAATTAAACCAATAGTTGGTATATAAAGTAACGTAAGGTAATTTAAATCATTATGAGCATATAGAATGTAATTTGAGAGTGGGACAATAATCAATTTGGATTCATTGCCCCTCTTTATATGTTTTTAGGTATCCCCTAGTAATTGATTAAAGAGTGGCATTGAAAAATAAATCTTAAAACATCGTTATGTAAATCCTTATCAAAAAGTATGCAAAAAATGTAATAGCATATATAAATAAGCCAGTAAAAGCGACATTGTGATGTGCTTTTACTGGCTATATTTTTAGGAATGTTATCCTATACTTGTAAAATTTAATTATTTATCTTCTTTTTTATCATCGTTGCCTTTTTCAGTATATTCATTGATTTTATCTTTAGCTTTATTAACTTGTTCGTTATCGCTATTTTTAAATTTTTCTGCTGCATCTTTCGCTTTATCCATGAATCCCATAATGAAATTCTCCTTTCAAATTTAAGAATAATTATCGATCAAGTATTGCGTGCATTCTGAGATACAAAAAATCAATGTATCTATACTGATGTATTATCTGTTTACCACTTACAACTTATTATAAACATTTATTTAAAATTAAATATAAAACATGTAACCATCAAGTTTATCATCAGTTTCAACATAATCTGCTAAATATTTTAAAGTGGTATTATCTAATACTTCTCTAACTGCATCTCTCATACGTAACCATAACTGTTTTTGTGCAGGTGGTTCTGATTCAATACTTTCTACTATTGTAATAGGGCCTTCTAATAAGCGAATAATATCGCCTGCTTTAATTTCGTCAGCTGGCACTCTTAGTTGATAACCACCTTTAGCACCACGAACACTTCGAATTAAACCAGCATTTCTTAAAGGGCCAACTAATTGTTCGAGATATAAATCACTCAAACTATTCTCTTCAGCAATTGACTTTAAAGATACGCATCCTTGCCCTTCTCTTTTAGCAAGGGAAATCATTAAAGTTAAGCCATATCTCCCTTTCGTTGATATCTTCATAACATAACCTCACTTAATTCGAATAATATATAATACCATTCTAGCATTTTTTCAGTTAAGATAGTAATAGAAAGGTGTGAAAATCGTGACTACTGAACCTTTAGCCTCAAGAATGAGACCTACTAATATCGATGAGATAATCTCTCAACAACATCTAGTGGGACCTAGAGGCATCATTAGACGTATGGTTGAAACTAAGAGATTATCTTCAATGATATTTTACGGACCACCAGGAATTGGTAAAACAAGTATCGCGAAAGCAATTTCTGGTAGTACTGAATATAAATTTAGACAATTAAATGCGGTTACTAATTCAAAAAAAGATATGCAAATGGTTGTTGAAGAAGCTAAGATGTCTGGACAAGTCATTCTTTTATTAGATGAAATTCACCGATTAGATAAAGCTAAGCAAGATTTTTTATTACCTCATTTAGAGAATGGCAAAATCGTTTTAATTGGAGCGACAACCTCTAACCCTTACCATGCTATTAATCCCGCTATTCGTTCTAGAGCTCAAATATTTGAGTTATACGCTTTAGATCACAATGATGTGCGACTTGCTATTGAGAGAGCACTTAGTGATTCAGAACGTGGATTAGCTGACTATAAACCTGTAGTTGATGAAGATGCATTAGACTATTTTGCTACTCAAAGCCAAGGTGATGTTAGAAGTGCATTGAATGCGCTCGAGCTAGCTGTCTTAAGTTCACCAATAGTTGATGAAAATAGACATATCACACTTGAGGATGCTAAAGATTGTCTTCAAAAAGGTGCTTTTGTCAGTGATAAAGATGGAGATATGCATTATGATGTTATGAGTGCGTTTCAAAAATCGATTAGAGGTAGTGATGTTAATGCCGCGCTTCATTATTTGGCAAGATTAATTGAAGCTGGCGATTTACCAACAATTGTTAGACGCTTATTAGTCATTAGTTACGAAGATGTAGGCTTAGCTTCCCCTAATGCAGGACAACGAACCCTTGCAGCTATTCAATCAGCAGAGCGATTAGGATTTCCAGAAGCGAGAATTCCGCTTAGTCAAGCAGTTATTGAGCTATCGTTATCGCCTAAATCAAATTCAGCTATTACATCAATTGATAATGCACTAAGCGACATCCGCCAAGGAAATATAGGTCAAATACCGAATCATTTACGAGATGGCCATTATACTGGTGCTAAAGCGTTAGGTCGCGCCACTGGTTATAAGTATCCTCACAACTATGAGAATGGTCATGTCGTACAACAGTATTTACCTGATAAACTAAAAGATAAAGTCTATTATCAACCTAAAACAACCTCAAAAAGTGAACAACAATTTAAAACTATATATGATAATTTAAGAAATCAAAAATAACAAAAGACTATGAATTACACGAAGCCAATGCAATGTATTACTGGCATTTCGTTTGATTCATAGTCTTTATATTTATAAGTTACCTTTATCCTTAATACGTCGAACAGGAATGTTTTTTAAAATATCATTTACAACATAACTAGCACAAATTAATCCAACCGTGCTAGGTACAAATGCGTTAGATGACGGTGGCATTTGTCCTTTTCGATTAATAGCGTTAGCATCTCCAACTGTGGCCTTAACATCTTCACGAATCACAATTGGACTTTCATCAGAAAATACAACCGGCACGCCTTTTTTTATCCCTTGACGTTTTAATTTATTTCGAATAATTTTAGCCATAGGATCCATAAATGTTTTCGAAATATCAGCAATTCGGAAACGTGTAGGATCCGTTTTATTAGCTGCACCCATACTTGAAATCACTTTAATATTTCTCTCTAAGCATTCTTTCATTAAATGCACTTTATAAATAATTGTATCACTCGCATCGATAAAGTAATCAATATCATAGTTATTGAACAGTTCTTCATAAGTCTCTTCAGTATAAAACATATGAAGTGGTGTCACTTTACATTCAGGATTAATTAATTTAATTCGTTCTTCCATCAATGTGACTTTACTTTGTCCAATGGTTGTTGTAAGTGCATGTATTTGACGATTGACATTAGTAATATCTACATCATCTTTGTCGATTAAAATGATATGACCAATATTAGTTCGTGCTAATGCTTCTGCAGCAAATGAGCCTACACCACCTACACCAAGGACAACTACTGTTTTCTCTTTTAATAAATCTAAACCTTCTTGTCCATATGCTAATTCATTTCTTGAAAATTGATGTTTCATTTTAAACTCCTTTATAAAAACAATACGATAATTTAATATTAACAGAAAAAGACAAATAAAAATACGCAAGACTTAAAAAGCCTTGCGTACCGGTAGAGTCCGTAATTGCCGTAGTTATAAAAAGCTTGATCATTCGGCCTGCTATATACAGGTGGGTGCCCTGTTTCTTGTTTTGCAAGTCCTCCAATTGAGGCGTGTGCGCTGCAAGAAAACCTATTGGGCTCCCTGATCAAAAAGTGTTAGGCCCAAATAAAAAGCAAACATACGAACAATACAGATGACTACCTTATATGAATATATTACCACAGAGACCAAGATAAGGAAATCCTTATTACTTGTGTAGAAATGTATTTTTTGTGAACCTAAAAAGTTAAATATTATAAGTTTACATAATATAATTATAGTTGTTATAAATCAATAAACGTATATCTAAAATAATTTAAAATTTAAAAAAGCCACCAAAATCGATAACGATTTTGATGACTGTAATAAACACTATTAAGTTTAATGACGAATACGTAGTGATAATTCTTCTAATTGCTTGTCAGAAACTTCACCTGGTGCGTCTGTTAGTAAGCATGTTGCAGACGCAGTTTTAGGGAATGCAATTGTGTCACGTAAGTTTGTACGATTCGTTAATAACATGACTAAACGGTCTAAACCTAAAGCAATACCACCATGTGGCGGTGCACCATATTTAAATGCATCTAATAGGAAACCAAATTGTTCTCTTGCTTGTTCTTTGGTAAATCCTAGTACTTCGAACATTTTTTCTTGTAATTCACCATCAGCAATTCTGATTGAACCACCACCTAATTCATAACCATTTAAGACAATATCATATGCATTCGCTTGTGCATTTTCAGGCTCTGAATCCAATTTGCTAATATCCTCTTGTTTAGGAGATGTAAATGGATGATGAGCTGCAACATAACGTTTAGCATCTTCATCGTATTCTAGTAATGGCCAATCTGTTACCCAAAGGAAATTAAGTTTTGTTTCATCAATTAGATTTAGCTCTTTAGCAATTTTAATACGTAAAGCACCTAAACTTTGAGCTACTACATTTGGCTTATCAGCAACAAACATTACTAAGTCTCCTGGTTCAGCTTGTATAAGTTCTTTTAATGTTGATACATTCGCATCTTCAAAGAAACGCGCAATAGGACCACTTAATCCTTCCTCAACAACTTTCACCCATGCAAGCCCTTTTGCACCATAAATATTAACAAACTCTGTTAATGCATCCATATCTTTACGAGTATAGTTATCAGCAGCACCTTTTGCTACTATTGCTTTTACTTCACCATTATTTTCAACAGTATCTTTAAATACTTTAAAGTCCATTTCTCGACCTAATTGTGATACATCTTTAAGTTCCATGTCAAAACGTGTATCTGGCTTATCTGAGCCATAACGTCTCATTGCTTCTTCGTAAGTCATTCTAGGGAAAGGACCTTGAACATCAATACCTTTAACATCTTTTACAACTTTACGTAACATCTCTTCACCCATCTCGATGATGTCTTCTTGATCAACGAAACTCATTTCAATATCGACTTGAGTGAATTCTGGCTGACGATCAGCACGTAAATCTTCATCTCGGAAACATTTAACGATTTGATAGTATTTATCAAAGCCACTAATCATTAATAATTGTTTAAACAATTGTGGTGATTGTGGTAAAGCATAAAATTCACCTTCATGTACACGAGAAGGTACTAAATAATCTCTCGCACCTTCTGGCGTAGATTTCGTTAAAACAGGCGTTTCGATATCGAAAAAGCCATTATTATCTAAATATTCGCGAATAGAACGTGTTGTTTGATGTCTCATTTTAAATGTTTGTGCTAACTCTGGACGTCTAAGATCTAAATAGCGATATTTTAAACGAATATTTTCATCGACATTTTGATTTTCTTCATTGATTGAAAATGGTGGTGTTTCTGATTTATTAATAATTGTAATTTTTGAAACTTGAACTTCTACCTGTCCCGTTTTAATTTTAGGATTTACAGTATCTTCATCTCTTTTAGTTACTGTACCTTCAACTTCAACGACATATTCAGATCTAACTGTCTCAGCAATACTCAATGCTTCCTCTGAGAAATCAGGATTAAATACAATTTGCACAATACCTTCACGGTCACGTAAGTCTACAAAGATTAAACCGCCTAAATCACGGCGATTATGAACCCAACCTTTTAAAGTAACTTTTTGATCTAAAAGTTCTTCTGTAACCAAACCACAATATGTTGTTCTTTTACTCATTTATATTCTCCTTTTATAATCATTTATTTTTTGTTTTGAAAATAATTCACTAAGTTTGTTAACTTAATTGTTTCAGATTCACCAGTCGTCATGTCTTTAACGTCAATCGTTTCATTCTCGAGTTCTTGATCACCAATGACAACTGTATATTTAGCATTTAAACGATCGGCTTGTTTCATTTGGCCTTTTATTTTACGTTGCAAATAGTCTTTATCGGCTCTTACGCCAGCTTTTCTCAATTGATTTAAAAGCTTAACACTATATCTTTCAGCTTCTTCGCCCATTGTAACAATAAATAAATCAAACTCATCCTCAACGTTGAGTTCAATGCCTTCTTCTTCAAGTGCTAACAACAATCTTTCGATACTTAATGCGAAACCAATACCTGTTTGACTTGGTCCATCTAATAGTTCAAGCAATCCATTATAACGACCACCGCCACATAAAGTAGTTATAGCACCGTCATAATTAGGATTGTCCATCATTAATTCAAAAGCAGTGTGTGTATAATAATCAAGTCCACGTACAAGATTTGGATCTTCTACATATGAAATACCTAAACGATCCAAATGACTTTTGACCTCATTATAATAAGCTTTTGACTCTTCGTTTAAATAGTCAGTGATTCTCGGCGCATTTTTAACCGCTTCTTTATCTCTATCTATTTTACAATCCAATATTCTCATCGGATTAGTATGCAGTCTTGATTTACAATCATCGCAAAACGTATCAATAACTGGTTCGAAATGACGAATAAGTGCTTCATTATATTCTTTACGTGAATCAGCATCACCAATACTATTGATAACTAATTTTAGATGTTTTAAGCCAAATGATTCATATATATGCATCACCATTGCTAAAACTTCTGCATCCATACTTGGATTTTCAGCACCAATTGCTTCAACACCAAATTGATTAAATTGACGATAACGCCCTTTTTGCTTACGTTCGTATCTAAACATTGGACCATTATAGTATAGTTTGACAGGTTGATTTGGTAACCCTTGCATTTTATTTTCAATATAAGAACGCACAACTGCTGCTGTTCCTTCTGGTCTTAATGTTATACTTCTATCACCTTTATCTTTGAACGTGTACATTTCTTTTTGTACGACATCAGTAGAATCGCCGACGCCACGAGCGAATAAATCTGTACTTTCAAAAATAGGTGTGCGTATTTCTTTATAATTGTATAATTTCATTAATTCGTCTAATTGGTTTTCTATATAGCGCCACTTACTAGACTCTTCAGGTAAGATGTCTTGTGTACCTCTAGGAATTCTAATCACACAATCACTCCTTCATTTTCTTTTTTAAACTCTCTTTAATAAAAAAAGCCCCTTATATAGTATAACTACTATACAAGGGACGAATCGCCGTGTTGCCACCCTAATTGTAACGAAGTCTATTTCTTAAACTAAGTTACCACTCAAAACGCGTAACGTACGTCAATCGGCTTAATCTATTAAAGCACCTGTTCTTGTGTTCAAAGTTATAAATTACTCAGTATAATCTTCCAGCCAAGGATTATATCTCTACACAATTATATGAATTGTTGTCTCTTTCATTTATACTTTCAAGAATCATATCGGTATTATTTATAAAGTTCAATAACTATGATAACGAGTTTATGTATAGTTTGCAAGCTTTAAGATGCAAAATATTGTTTTAATCCATCAACAACAGCTTCTTCAACAACTTGTCTATGGATTTGATCTCTGATCATTACTTCATCAGTTGGATTACTAATATAACCAAGCTCTAATAATACAGCTGGCTTATTCGTTTGTCTAAGTACTTGGAAGTTCTCTTGTCGTGTGCCCCTATTAGATAATAATGCTTTCTTTTGAATATTAGCATTCAACGTCTCTGCTAATGTTTCCTGATTATCTTTAAACCAATAAACCGTTGCACCATTTGCATTAGGACTATCAAGAGAATCATTATGTATACTGATAAAAGCATCACCATTCATTTTTCTATCATCTAGACTAACATAAGTATCATCTGATCTCGTTAACTTTACTGTTGCACCTGCTTTTTCAAGTGCACGCTTCAATTCTTTTGCAGTTTTCAAAGTATAATTCTTCTCTAAACTCTTTTTTGTAGTATTACTGGATGCACCTTGGTCATTGCCTCCATGTCCAGGATCTAAGACAATGACCTTATTTTTCAAAGGGTTTTCATTCTTGTTAGCATCCGCTTCAATATTTAAGCTTGTATGCCATCCAGCTATCCATCCCTTTTCAGTGCCATCTCTACTTTCAACTTCTATCCATTTACCAGATTTACCTACTCTAGTGAATGTGTCGCCTTTATCGACATGATAAATCACAGGATAGGCGGCATTGGGACCAGTACGTAATTCAGCATCTTCAGAAACTGTAATTCTATTGCTTCCTTGATCACTATGATTCATAAGCATATATAATAATATTAAAAATAATATAAATGCACATACAACAACCAATGTTGTTAGATTTTTAAGATCATGTTTAGATAACCATGCATCTATTTTATTCATATTATTTTGCCATCCTGACTTTCATAAATAATTGTAACTGGACCATCATTTATAATTTCAACTTCCATGTCCGTGCCAAATTCACCAGTTTGCACTTCAACATTGTACGATCTTAAGGCAGTGTTAAATTTTTCATATAACGCATTGGCTTCTTCAGGGTTCTTTGAATTTGAAAATCCAGGCCGATTACCCTTACGAACGTCAGCATATAATGTAAATTGTGAAATAGATAAAATTTGACCATCCACCTGTTGAATATTTAAATTAAGTTTGACATTATCATCTTCAAACAAACGTGCATTTATGATTTTTTTAGCAACTGCTTCTATGTCGGCTTCAGTTGTTTCTTTACCTATACCAACTAACAAGCAATAACCTTTGTCTATTTCATTATGAATGCTGTCATTTGTAACTGCTGCTCTTTTTACTCTTTGTACAACTACTCTCATATTAATAGCACCTCATTAATTCCATACTCTACTTACAGTGTATACATCACTTAGTTGTTTAAGTTTCTCCACAACACGGAAGACATCATTAACGTTACGTACCATAACACTAATTGTAATAATCGCATTTTTATCTGTATCAGAACGTCCATTAATTTTGATAATACTTCCAACTGTAGAATTAACAGCTTGTATTACTTCATTTAATAAACCATTACGATCATAAGCACTTACCTCTAGGTCAACTTGGTATCGTTGTGTTGAATCTTTAGATTTTACCCATTCAACTGCGATTAATCGCTCTGTTTCATTTTTAACATTTGGACAATCTGTACGATGTACTTTAATGCCATGTCCCTTAGTGATATATCCTACAATATCATCTCCCGGGATTGGATTACAACATTTTGAAAGCTTGATTAAAACGTTCTCAATACCTTCAACATAAACACCACTATCTGTAATGATATCTTCTTTAATTGGTAATGACTTAATCACTTCTTGTGCTTCGTTAAGTGCTTTTTGCTTGTCTTGTATTCGTTGTCTTTCCGTTAATTTATTCACAACTTGAAGTGCTGTTACACCACCAAAACCAACAGCGGCAAATAAATCATCATCATTGGCAAAATTATATTTTTCATTGACGACTTCAATATTTTTATCCGTTAAAATATCATCTACTCTAAAGCCTTGTTCCTTAATTTCAGCTTCAACCATAAATTTACCTTTTTCAATGTTAGAGGAACGGTCTTGCTTTTTAAAGAATCCTTTTATTTTACTTTTAGCACTTGATGATTTAACTATTTTGAGCCAATCTCTACTTGGCCCATACGAATGCTTGCTGGTGCGAATTTCAATAATATCTCCAGTTTGTAGGACATAATCAATTGGGACAATTTTACCGTTTACTTTAGCACCAATCATTTTATTCCCGACTTCACTATGAATGGCATAGGCGAAATCAATTGGAACAGCACCATAAGGTAATTCGATAACATCACTTGCAGGTGTAAACGCATATACTTTATCGCTTTGCAAATCATACTTCAATGATTCCATAAATTCTTGTGCATCAGATGAAGTATGGTCGGCTTCAGCTAATTCTTTTAACCAATTCAATTTGTTTTGGAAATCTTGGTTCTTTTCATTGACGGTTTTACCCTCTTTATATGCCCAATGCGCAGCAACACCATGTTCTGCAATTTCATGCATTTCATACGTTCTAATTTGAATTTCCAAAGGATCTCCATTTGGCCCAACTACTGTTGTATGAAGCGATTGATACATATTTTGTTTAGGCATTGCAATATAATCTTTAAATCGTCCAGGCATTGGTTTCCATAATGTATGAACTAATCCTAATATTGCATAACAATCATTAATAGAATTAACTATTACGCGAATAGCTAATAAATCGAATATTTGATCAAACTGTTTTTTCTGTTTCATCATTTTACGATAAATACTATAAATATGTTTCGGTCTACCACTAATGTCACCAGTGATATCCATTTTTACCATTTCAGTTTGAATTTGATCTATAGCATTTGCGATATATGCTTCTCTTTCGCTACGTTTCTTTTTCATTAAATTAACAATACGGAAATACTGAACACTATCTATGTATCGTAACGCAGTATCTTCTAATTCCCATTTAATTGTGTTAATACCTAAACGATGAGCTAATGGTGCATAAATTTCTAATGTTTCTTTAGAAATACGCACTTGTTTTTCTCGGGCCATTGCTTTTAATGTTCTCATATTGTGTAATCTATCTGCTAATTTAACAAGTATGACTCGAACATCTTTTGCTATTGCAATAAATAATTTACGATGATTTTCTGCTTGTTGCTCTTCTTTAGAACGATATTTTACTTTTTTTAGTTTAGTTACGCCATCCACAATTCGTGCGATTTCCTCATTAAACATATCTTTCACATCATCAAATGTATATGGTGTATCTTCTATAACATCATGAAGAAATCCTGCAACAATCGTTGGACCATCTAAACGCATTTCTGTAAGTATGCCCGCTACTTGAATAGGATGCATGATATACGGAAGACCATTTTTACGAAACTGGCCTTGATGAGCTTCATAAGCGATATGGTAACTTTTTAAGACGTATTGATAATCATCAGTTGATAAATATGATTTAGCTTTGTTTAGCACCTCGTCAGCGCTATATGGATACTCGTTATTCAATATATGACACCCCAACTCATTTGTATTTCAAATACTCAACCAATATTCGAATTTTTGAAAATTAAGAAAACATACATTGTCCTTCTTTAATCCGAGTATATCATCTATTTCGATATAGAAATGCGAGTATTACTTTAATTTTATCAAATGTTAAAAGAACTATAAAAGCTTTAACAATTATATAAATAATAGTTCTATGATACTACAAGTTTTTAAATAAATAAATGGTGTTACACTAAAACAAAAACAAGTCGTTTATTTTAGTAACAAAAAAGTGGGAATAAGATAGAATTCCTTTCGAATTCATTATCTCACTCCCACTTATCACGCAAGAATTAATCAATGTGCGCAACGCTTATGTCGTACTCCAGTCAATTATTCATCGTATGAAATTAAGCTCATAACGTCATAATCTTTAATTTTTTCAATACCATTTAAATATTTAAGTTCAATAATAAATGCAATTCCAACAACGATACCGCCAAGCTTTTCAACTAATTTAATTGCAGCTTCAATCGTACCTCCAGTTGCTAACAAATCATCTGTGATAAGCACACGTTGACCTGGTTTAATTGCATCATTATGCATCGTTAAAACATTTGTTCCGTACTCTAAGTCATATTCGTAGCGAATGACCTCACGAGGTAACTTACCTTCTTTTCTAACTGGCGCAAAACCAATACCCATGGAATACGCTACTGGACATCCAATGATAAATCCTCTAGCTTCAGGACCTACAACAACATCTACATCTCTGTCTTTAGCATATTTTACAATCTGATCGGTAGCATAACCATAAGCTTCTCCATTATCCATGATTGTAGTTATATCTTTAAAACTTACTCCCGGTTTTGGCCAATCTTGCACTTCCGAAACATATTGCTTTAAATCCATTTATCTATTTCCTCCTATAATCTAACCCTTTTGTGATTTAATCCAAGTTTTTAGTTGCGTAAAATCATCATAAAGAAGAAGTTTCTCAACTTCCATTCTTGATTGTCTTAGTTGATAAACACGACTTGTTTCAATATTTTGTTTATTAGGATTATCTTTAATTTTAATTATACCATTTTCCTCTGTTACAAAACCTAACTCAAAAAATACTTTTAGCATAAATTTTAAAATGTTAGGCTTTACATCTAGAAACTGACATAATAACATGCCTTCTTGTTCTAAATTTGTTTCTTTTTTAGTTATTAGTGCTTTATAACAGTTTTTGAATTGCGTCGGCGTCGGCATACCATCAAAATAGATTGATTGTTGATGTTGTAACACTAAATAAAGTTGAGAATAATTTAATTCTTTTAGACTCATTTTTAAACTCTCTAAATCAAGTGGTAAATCTCTTAAGACAACGACTTCATGGTCCCCATTTATTTTATCACCATAATAATAGTAATTATCATGTAATTTTTCTTTTTTAGGATGAATCAAGAATGCAATATTAGTATCATTAGGGTCCAAATTCAATTGTTTACGTTTACTTCGATAGTCTAATATTTGTTCATTATTTGTTGCAATATCTTGAATAATAAATTGTGGTGATTGGTTACCGTTCCATTCGTTGATTTGCAAATTGCCGAGAAGATTAATTGGTTGACCAAGTTCTATTTGCGTAGCTAAATCACCATTTTGCCAAAATAAACTTTGCAGTTTCAATTGCCCAGTTATTAATTTTAAGTGGTTTTTATCTTTGCCAATGGCTTTAACATCTACAACTTCATTGTCATCTAATTCTAATAACGGTTTCTCAAAGTCCGTGCCAAATGGGCTGAGTCTTTGAATATCACGAATATTGTTAATCGTAATATCATTCTCTTCTAATTTAACTGCGACACGTTTGTTTGGCTCTAATGATGTATGTTCTGATAATTGGTGCATCCATTCATTTAATCCTTGCTCTAACGACTCAATATAATCAATTTCCATTGTCATTCCAGCCGCCATATGGTGACCACCGAATTTAGAAATTAAATCTTGATGTGCACTTAAAATTTCAAACATAGATACTTGCTCTATACTTCGTGCTGACCCTTTAGCATGGTTTTGTTCTAAATCAATATTAAGCATTAAAGTTGGTAGTCCATAGGTTTCAACTATTCTAGATGCTACGATACCAAGGACACCTTCATGCCAATCTTCCTTAGCTAATAACAAAAATTGTTTGCCCTTGTTCACTTTATCCTCGGCTATAGCTAATGCTTCTTCAGTAATCTGAGCAACTATCTCTTTACGTTCAATATTAAAATGTTCAACTTGTTCCGCTAGAAATTCCGCTTCTTCCTCATCTTCTGTCATTAATAATTCTGCTGCTAACGAAGCATCTTCTAATCGGCCTACTGCATTTAGTCTAGGTCCTATAATGAAACCTATCGTTTCTTCGTTAATCGTGTCATTATAACCCGCTTGGTTAAGTAAAGATTTAATTTGTATCGGACAACTTTCGTTTAACAAAGCTAATCCTTGTTTTACAATCGAACGATTTTCGTCAGTCAATGAAACTAAATCTGCAATCGTTCCTATTGCAGCTAAGCCTACAAAATAATTAGGTGGATTATCCAATAATACTTGAGATAGTTTATACGCCACACCAGCACCACACAAATAATGAAATGGATAGTCATATTCCGGGTGCATTGGGTGCACGATTGCATATGCTGAAGGTAACGTTCGACCAATTTCATGATGGTCAGTAACAATAACGTCAACGCCTAGTTCTTGTATCATTTCAATCTCTTTATGACCTTGTATACCATTATCGACAGTTATGATTAAAGATACGCCTTCGTCATGTGCATTTCTAAAAGCAAGTTCATTAGGTCCATAACCTTCTGTGAAGCGATTTGGAATATACCAACCTACCTCAGCACCTAATGTCTTTAACGTATTAACCAATATAGTTGTAGAAGTGACACCATCAGCATCATAATCACCATAAACCAAAATACGTTCATTTTTATCTATAGCTTCATTAATTCGATTGACCGCTTTTTCCATATCACTTAATAGCCATGGATCATGGTTGACGGCTGTTTGATTTAAAATCGCTTTAATAGACGCATCTTCAGTAATGGATTTACTTTCAAGTACTTTTTTTATAATAGGTGTTAATTGATGTTTATTTGCTAATGTTTCATCTATGTATTGTGTTGGAGGTTCATATAGCCAATTATATTTTGATTTAATCATGTCATTTATCCTCCCTTTTTCCAAAAGCCATTATACCGAAAATTGAGCTAAATAAAAAGTAATCAACGTTAAGTTATTAAAAGCGTTAAAAAAGAGTAGAACGGAATTCGAATTGAATTCAACATTCTACTCTTATAAACTATACTAATATTTTTTCATCATTTGATTTTTTCTCTTTGTATACCGTTAATTTACCATTATCTGATTTCTTAAGTTGTCGTTTTTTCATAATACCCCATAATGGCACAGCGATAAATACTGAAGAGAACACACCAGAAACTAATCCGATTAATAGTGCTAATGAGAAGTTAAATAAACTTGATGCACCAAAGATTAAAATCGCTACTACGACAACTATAACAGTTAATACCGTATTGATAGAACGTGTCATTGTTTGACGTATAGATCGATTGACGATTTCATCGATTTGTTCAGGTTTAGTAATAACCTTAATTTTATGAAGGTTCTCCCTTACACGGTCGAATGTAACAATCGTATCATTAATTGAATAACCTACAATGGTTAGTACAGCTGCGATAAATGTGATATCAACTTCTAATCGGAATAAACTGAATAAAGCAACAATCATAAAGACGTCATGGAGCAATGCTAAAACAGATGATAATCCCATTCTCCATTCGAATCTTAGTGATACATAGATAATAATACCTATTGCAGCGTATATAAGAGCTTTCATTGCGTTTTTAGCTAATTCTTGACCAATCATAGGTGATACCGTATTGACTGTTGGTTTATGACCATACTCGTCATTTACTTTTTTATTTAACTCTACGACTTTATTTTTAGATAAGTCTTTTTTGAATTGAACAGTCGCTTGTTTGTTGTCATTACCATTAATTTGAACTTGATCTGGTGTTAATCCTAAATCCTTCATCGTACGTTCAACTTTAGGTTGTGATAGTTTCGTATTAGAATCAATGTCTACTCTAGTACCTGCTGAAAAATCAATACCAAGGTTTAATTTAAAGATACTCAATATAACAATACCAACGATTAAGATTAAAATACTAAATCCAATTAATGGTTTTGCTAATTTAACAAAATTCCATTTTTCATATGAGGTTTTAAGATCATGAACATCTACGCCTTCATTAATATCATGTCGATCCTTCTTACTAACACCAAATAACCAGAATTTCTTCTTAAAGTAGTTAGAAGATACAAGTAATGATAATAAACCTCTTGATAAGAATACGGCTGTTACAAATATCATTAAGATACCTAAAAGTAACATTGTTGCGAAACCTTTAACTGAGCTTTCACCGAAGAAGAATAACACACCAGCTGCAATTACTGTTGTTAAGTTCGAGTCAAAGATAGTTAAGAATGAACTTTTATTTGCTTTAGAGTAAGCCTGTTTTAATGTCCTACCGATTCGCAGTTCATCTTTTATCCGCTCATACATGATAATATTCGCATCTACCGCCATACCTACACCGAGCACAAGTGCTGCTAACCCCGGTAATGTAAGCACACCAGAAATAAAGTTAAATGCTACTAAAGTAAGGTAAATATATACTGTTAATGCGATAATAGCAACTATACCTGGAAGTCTGTAGAAGCCTACCATAAATAAGTATATAATTGCTACACCAATTGCAGATGCAAATATAGTTTTATCAAGTGCGTCTTGACCAAATTGTGCACCTACTGAATTAGAGTAAATTTCTTTTAAGTCAACTGGTAAAGAACCTGCGTTAAGCAATTCTGCAATTTGTTTAGCACGTTCTACACCTTCTTGACCATGGAAGCCACCTGAAATTTCAACGCTATCAGAATTAATAGGTTGATCAACAGACGCTGCTGAAACGAATTTACGTTTGTCTTCAGGTTTTTCTAATTCTTTATGGTAGCTATCTCCTTTTTTAAAATCAAGCCAAACTACCATCATGTTTTCTTGTTTTTTTGAAATTTCTTCTGTTACTTTTTTAAATTTTGCACGGTCTTTTAATTTAAACGTAACTGCTGGCTCATTTGTACCTTGCTTGAATTCTTGCTTAGCTGAGCCTTGTACAATATCTTTACCTGTTAATTTAACTTTGTCATTAGCATCACGAATCGTTAAATTAGCCTGAGAAGATAATATTTTACGTGCCTCATCAGGATCTTTTACACCTGCTAATTGAACTCTGATACGATCTGGATCCTCAACTTGAATGTGAGGTTCAGAAACACCTAGCACGTTGACACGGTTTTCCAAAGTTCTAGCAGTAGATTGCAAGGCTTTTTCATCGATTTTTTTATCCCCATCAAGTGGTTTAACTTGATAAAGCACTTCGAATCCACCTTGTAAATCTAGTCCGAGATTTACATTTTTAACTACATTCTTATAAGTCATCCCCATTCCAACAAATAGAACGGCTACGATTAGTATGAATGCAATTATCCTACTAAATTTCTTCACATGAACACCTCATTGTTTACTTATGTACTAAGAATAATCTTTTAATAAACCATGTGCAAGTTAATAAAAAATTGCATAGTTATTACATGACCTATCTATATTAACATACCACATCTATTAGTGAAATTAAGATTATTGCACCTAACCCTTTAAAACTAAAAAAACTGTCAACAAAGATCATCTCTGTCGACAGTTTTAGATAATTCGTTTCGTATCTCCCTTAATATTAAGAAGGGTCTACTTGTTTAATCGCTGGTTTTTCAAAAGTCATTTCAGTACCATGACCATTAACTGTAATAACAACTGTCGTTTCATCCACAGCTTTAACAGTTCCTTTTAAACCACCAATTGTAGTAATACGTTGACCTGATTCAATTCGACTAATCATTTCACGATGCTCTTTCGCACGTTTTTGTTGAGGTCGAATTAAAAAGAAATAAAATACTATAATTAAAATTATAGGTAGAATTAACGCTGAAACGTTCATTATGTTGTCTCCTTATTTAGAAATTTTTAGGGTTCTCTACATTAAGCCCATATTGTTCAAAGAATTCATCTTTAAAATCTAAAAGACGATCTTCTCGAATAGCTTGTCTAATATCTTCCATCAATTTTAGCAGAAAATGTAAATTATGAATAGTAGTAAGACGGATACCGAAAGTTTCTTCAGCTTTGATCAGATGTCTGATATAAGCACGTGAATAATTCTTACATGTGTAGCAATCACAATTTTCATCTAGTGGTTTAAAATCGTTGGCATATTTAGCATTCTTAATCACTAATCTTCCGTTCGATGTCATACATGTACCATTTCTAGCGATACGCGTTGGTAAAACACAGTCAAACATATCCATTCCACGTATACTACACTCAATTAACGCATCTGGAGACCCTACACCCATAAGATAACGTGGTTTATCATCTGGCATATATTGCACAGTATGTTCAACCATTTCGTACATTACTGGTTTAGGTTCACCTACAGATAAGCCACCGATTGCATATCCAGGGAAATCTAGTGCAACTAATTCTTTCGCACTTTGTTCTCTTAAATCTTTGTATTCTCCACCTTGGATAATACCAAAGAGCGCTTGATCATCAGGACGCTTATGCGCTTTTAAGCAACGTTCAGCCCAACGTGTCGTACGTTCAATTGAATCTTTTACATATTTATATTCTGAAGGCATAGGTGGACATTCATCGAACGCCATCATAATATCTGAACCTAAATCATTTTGAATCTCCATCGATTTCTCAGGACTTAAAAATAATTTCGATCCATTCGTATGATGTCTAAACTCAACACCTTCTTCACTGATCTTACGAAGATTACTTAAACTAAATACTTGGAAACCACCTGAGTCAGTAAGAATTGGGCCATCCCAATTCATAAACTTATGTAGACCCCCAGCTTGTTTGATAATATCATTTCCAGGTTGTAACCACAAATGATACGTATTTCCAAGTATAATTTTAGCTTCAATTTGGCGTAATTCTTCAGGACTCATTGTTTTAACGGTTGCTTTTGTACCTACTGGCATAAACATCGGCGTTTCAAAAGAACCATGTGGTGTGTGAACGATACCTAAGCGTGCACCTGATTGTTTACAAGTCTTTATATGTTCATAAGTTACTGCTGGCATATTTAATACCTCTCATTCATTAAATAATTAACATCGCATCACCGAAACTGAAGAATCTATATTCCAAGTTAACAGCTTCTTTATATGCGTTTAAAATGTTTTCTCGACTACTAAATGCGGAAACAAGCATGACAAGCGTTGATTTAGGTAAATGGAAATTAGTAATCAAACCATCTATGGCTTTGTACGTAAATCCTGGATAGATAAAAATATCAGTCCAGCCACTGACAGCTACAAATTCACTATAATCTCTACGAATCGTCTCTAAGGTTCTAGTAGATGTTGTACCTACAGAAATGATTCTGTGGCCTTCTTTTTTAGTTTGATTTAATAAGTCCGCTGTTTCTTGTGTCATTTGGTAATATTCACTGTGCATTTCATGGTCATTGATGTCTTCAACACTCACAGGTCTAAATGTACCTAATCCAACATGCAAGGTTATAAATGCAATATTTATTCCTTTAGCTCTAATATCATCTAACAATTCATCTGTAAAATGTAAGCCAGCTGTTGGCGCTGCTGCTGAGCCGCTTTCTTTGGCATATACAGTTTGATAACGATCAGGATCATCTAAACGTTCTTTAATATATGGAGGTAGTGGCATTTCACCGAGTTCATTCAATCTTTCTTCTAATATTCCTTCATAATGTAAACGCATGATACGTCCACCTTGATCTAATTCTTTGATGCATTCAGCTACAATCTTACCGTCTCCGAAAGATAATTTATTACCCACTTTAATTCGTTTTGCAGGTTTAAGTAATACTTCCCAATCGTTATCCTCAATTCGGGTAAGCATTAGCATTTCAACTTTTGCGCCAGTTTCTTCTTTCAAACCAAATAATCGTGCAGGCATAACACGCGTATCATTTAAGACAAGCGTATCACCAACTTCTAAATAATCAATCACATCCTTGAAATGTTTATGTGTGATGTGACCGTCTTTTCTACCTAACACCAATAATTTACTTTGGTCTCTATCTTTCAAAGGGGTCTGAGCAATTAATGATTCAGGCAAGTCATAATCAAATTCCTCAACATTCATTTTTATTCCCTCATTTATTAAAAATTTTTGAAATGTTCATACGCATATGCAGTGGCTTTTCTACCTCTAGGTGTACGTTCTATAAAGCCTTTTTGAATTAAAAAAGGCTCGTAGACATCTTCAATGGTTACACGTTCTTCACCTATAGATACAGCTATTGTATCCAGTCCTACAGGTCCTCCATTGTATTGATTTATAATACATCTCATCATTTTATGATCAATATAATCTAAACCTTCTGCATCTACTTGTAGTAATTGTAAAGCTTGTTTCGTTGTTTCAATATAAATTTGTTCATCTTCATTAACTTGTTGAAAGTCTCTGACACGTTTTAATAAACGATTGGCAACACGTGGTGTACCTCGCGAACGTTTCGCTAATTCAGTCGCACTTTCATCGTCAATTTTAGTATTTAAAACTTCTGCTGTACGGATAATGATTTCTTTTAAATCATTTTCGTTATAATATTCCAATCTTAGATGAACACCAAATCTATCTCTCAATGGGCCTGTTAAACTTCCAGCTCGTGTAGTTGCACCAACTAACGTAAATGGAGGTAAGTCTATTCTAATACTTCTCGCCTCGTCACCTTTACCAATAATAATATCAATGAAGAAATCTTCCATTGCTGAATATAACACTTCTTCTACAGTACTACTTAAACGGTGAATTTCGTCAATAAATAATACATCGCCAGGTTGTAAGCCAGAAAGTATCGCAGCTAGGTCACCAGGTCTATCTAATGATGGTCCTGAAACAGTTCTGATATTAACATCCATTTCATTTGCAATAATATTAGATAGCGTTGTTTTACCAAGTCCTGGTGGTCCGAATAAAAGTACATGATCTAATGGTTCTTCACGAAGTTTAGCCGCTTTAATGAATACTTCGAGATTATTCTTAATTGAAGATTGTCCTATATACTGTTTTAATCTTGTTGGTCTAAGTGACAGCTCGAAAGACGTTTCTTCATTATGCAAAGATTGATCAACCATTCTGTCATCCATATTTTCTCCCCCAGTTACATTAGTTAATGTTTAGTCTCTGCTTTTAAAAAATTAAGATACCAGTGTTTTTAAGCCGAGTTTCACTGCTTCATCAACTGAATCAAATGAAGATTTGTTCAATACTTTTTCAACTTTAGCTATTTCACGTTTTGAATATCCTAAAGCTTCAAGCGCAAGTAAAGCTTCTTTCACTAGTTGCTCATTATTTGAACTATTTTCATTGATACTGAGTAGTGATTCAGTTGTTTCTGTTGTAATTTGTACTTTTCCTTTTAAATCAAGCACAATTTGACGTGCAGTTTTCTTCCCTATACCTGGAAACTTCGTTAAATAAGCGTCATTTTCATTCTCAATGGCTAGCTTAACTTCATTTGGAGTGCTTGTCGCTAAAATTGCTAATGCAGATTTAGGGCCGATGCCTGTTACTTTAATCAAACTTAAAAACATATCTTTTTCTTCTTCATTGATGAAGCCATAAAGTAACTCTGCATCTTCTCTAACAATCAACGAAGTATATATGACTACTTCTTGCTCCAAATATTTTTGAAAACGATAAGAATTAGGTGTTTGAATTTCGTACCCTACTCCATTCGATGTTTCAACAACTACATGAGTTGGAAATAATTGTGTTAATTTTCCTTTAATATAAGCGTACATTATTAACCTTCCTTACATACTCATACTGATTAATTCAACTTTAGAAACGTGATCAATATTTCTTAAAGCTTTAATTATTTCGTCAATTGAAATCGTAGTATTTTGGGCGCTTAAAGATAGCGTTATCGTAGCTTTCTCTTCCATAGGTACACTTTGATGAATTGTAAGTACAGATAATTGTAGTTTAGAAATAGTATTCAGTACTTGTGCTAGCATTCCTACAATGTCATTTACATAAAGGATGAGTGTAAATTCACGATGGTCTAGCATTTTCTCATCTACAGGAAATATGGTTTCTCTATATTTGTAAAATGCACTCCGGGAAAGATCGAATAATTTAACTGCTTCATAAATGGACAATTCCGGATTATTTTTTAAAGCATCTTTAATTTTTAATGTCTTAACCACTGATTCAGGTAAAACATCTTCTCGTATCAAATAAAACTTTTTATAATCTTTGTTGTCCACTGTTAGCACTCCTATTCTACAAATTCAAATTCTCCACCTAAAATTCTAACGATGTCTCCATTACTACAACCACGCTCTCTCAATGCATCATCAATACCCATTGAGCGCATTTGTCGAGCAAATCTTCTAACTGCAGGATCACTATTGAAGTCTGTCATTTTGAACATTCTTTCAATAGCATTACCACTGACAACATAAGCGCCATCATCATCTCGCGTAATAGTAAATTTATCTTGTGAAGGCGTATGTTTATAAAGTACGCGGTTAACACCTACTTCTTCGTCATTATCGACGCTGAAGTCAATATCTTTAACTTCATCTAATTTATCCGCTATCGCATATAACAATTGATCAATATTATCACGTGTAATCGTTGAGACAGGAATGATTACAACATCATTATCTACTTCTTCTTTAAATAGCGTTAGATTGTATTCTGCGTTAGGCATATCCATTTTGTTAGCTACAACGATTTGAGGTCTATCCTCTAATCTTTGCTTATAATTAACTAATTCCTTATTAATGATTTGATAATCTTCAAATGGATCTCTGCCTTCTGATCCACTCATATCTATCATATGCACAATTACTTTTGTACGTTCAACATGTCTTAAAAATTGATGTCCTAATCCAACACCGTCGGAAGCACCTTCAATTAAACCTGGTAAATCAGCCATTACAAAACTTCTATTGTCTGGTGTTGAAACAACACCTAAATTCGGTTTAATCGTTGTGAAATGATAGGCACCAATTTTTGGTTTAGCTTTGGAAACGATTGATAACAACGTTGATTTTCCTACACTAGGGAATCCTACTAATCCAACATCAGCGAGTAATTTAAGTTCTAATGTAACATCTAATTCCTCACCAGGTTCACCATTTTCACTAAAATCAGGCGCCGGATTTCTAGGTGTTGCGAATCGAGAATTACCACGTCCGCCTCGTCCACCTCGAGCAACTATAGCGCGTTGGCCATCTTCAACTAAGTCTGCTAAAACTTCATCTGTTTCAACACTTTTTATTATCGTACCAGGTGGTACTTTTAATACTAAATCTTCGGCACCTCTACCATGCATGTTACTACTTTGTCCATTTTCACCTTTTTTTGCTTTAAAGTGACGTTGATATCTAAAATCTAATAACGTTCTTAAACCTTCATCTACTTCAAAAACTACTGATGCGCCTTTACCACCGTCACCACCAGCAGGTCCACCAAATGGGACATATTTCTCTCTTCGATAAGCTGTGATACCATTACCACCATCACCGGCTTTAAGAGATATTGTAACTTGATCGACAAACATATATCTCACCTCTTTTACTATTTGTTCTTCAATGACAATATTATATCATTATCCATTAAAGTATAAAAAACTAACACAATAAAGTTAGTTAAATTGTATAAAAACAAAATAAAACACCAGAAGCATTCACTTCTGGTGTTAACTAGACAAAATTATTCAGCTACTGCATAAACAGAAACTTGTTTTTTGTCACGACCTTTACGTTCGAAACGAACAACGCCGTCGATTTTAGCGAATAATGTATCATCGCCACCACGACCTACATTTTCACCAGGATAAATTTTAGTACCACGTTGACGGTATAAAATTGAACCGCCTGTAACGTATTGACCGTCAGCACGTTTAGCACCTAAACGTTTAGATTCAGAGTCACGACCGTTTTTAGTAGAACTTACCCCTTTTTTAGATGCGAAGAACTGTAAGTTTAATTTTAACATCGGGATACACCTCACTTGTAATTTAATCTGATATTTTCATTATATTCATCTTCAATCATTTGTAAAGAAACTAACATCGCTTGAAGAATTAGTTGCGCTTGTTCATTGTTTGTATCTACACTTCTGATATGAAAATGACCTCCGTCATCTTCATAATCAATGTCTGGTTTCTCAGTCGTTAAACCTAGAATCGCATTAACACTTCCAAATAAAACCGCTGATGCACCTGCACAAACAATATCATGACCATATTCACCATGATTAGCATGACCATCCATGATAACGTCAGTTACTTTTCCACTATCATTAATAGTAATATCAACCGTAATCATAGATTAAGCGTTGATTTTATCAATAGTTAATTTAGTGTATGGTTGACGATGGCCTTTTTTACGTTTAGAGTCTTTACGACGTTTGTACGTAAATACAGTGATTTTTTTACCGCGTCCTTGTTTATTAACTGTAGCAGTAACTGTAGCACCTTCAACAGTTGGCGCACCAACTTTAACTGAATCGCCACCTACAAATAAAACTTTATCAAATGTGAATGAGTCACCTTCATTAACATCTAATTTTTCAACGAAGATTTCTTGACCTTCTTCTACTTTAATTTGTTTACCGCCTGTTTCGATAATAGCAAACATACTTTGCACCTCCTATAATTATAAGTCACGCCATATATAGGTGACATCGAAATGTTCTTAAACCTATATTTGAGCGGTTGTATGTAGCTATAAAACTACTCAACTACTGCATCTTACCATTACTACATCTATGTGTCAATCTTGATTTTGTGTTTTTTTCATTAATTTCATAAATATAGGAAATAGAATCATTAACAATAAGATATTCATTATGACTGTTGGTATTAATCTCAATAAAATAAGATTAATGATATCAATATTTGCGAACCCAATCACACCATATATCATTGCTATATAAATCTCAAACACAATGATACTTGCAATACTTAGTGCAAAAACCATAGTATAATCTCGATAAAAAACGTTAAGGAATTTATCGAAAATAACCACGAGTGCTAAGTAACCAAACATATATAAACCATATACACTACCGGTATAAACATCCGTTACAATTCCAAATAATACTGCAAAGATTAATCCTATACCGAAGCCACGATAAATTGTTAACAACAAAATATATAATAACATTAAGTGTGGGATAAGATTAAACTCAAAATGACCAAAATGCATCGGTATCACAAGTCCAATGATGCTGTCGATGTAAAACAACACAACGCCAACAATTAAATACCACAATACTCTCATCAATTGTCCCTGCTTTCATCCGTACCATTGTCAGGATCTTTTTTGGCAATATAAACGTGGCTAATATCTGATAAATTGGCACCCGTCTTAACTCTCACTTCTTTTGCTAATCCATACTCATCATTCTCAACTTTGGTAACTTCACCTATGTATAAATCACTTGGCAATTGATCGGCTAATCCGCTTGTAACAACTTTATCGCCTTTTGAAATCTTATCTTTATTATTAATGTTTCCAATCACAAGTTCCTGATTCTTTTTATCGTAATGGTCGATTAAGCCAAACACATTTTTAGAATCATGTTGAATATTAACAGACAATTTACCTGTTCTTGTATTCGTTGATAATAAGTCTACTTGAGATGAAAATTGGTTGACTTTCGTTACCCTTCCAACTAAACCTTCAGCGGTCATAACAGCCATATTAGATTTAACACCATCTTTTTTACCTTTATCGATAATAACTGTATTCATCCACTGATCTGCATTTCTAGCGATTACTGCACCAGAAATAGGATCATATTTAGAAATGTCAGTCATATCTAATTCTTTTTTTAAATCTTTATTTTCCGCTTCTAGCTTTTCATTTTTAGCCTCTAGCTGTTTCACTTTATTATTATCAGTTGTTTTATTTGAGCTAAAAAGATTATTAATCGCTCCAGTAACAAAATTGACAGGATAACTCACGACTCTTTGTCCAAGAGAAACGGAATCCCCCACATATTGTTCAGGAGGTGATTGCGTCTGAGATCTTAATGACAAACCAATCAGTGCAATAAAAATAATAACCGCACAAAAAACAACAATTAATTTGTTATTTTTGAAAAACTTTTGCACTCATAACACCTCTATAAATTCTAATTTTAATCATCCTATATTATTTTATATTACTCGGAGTCTTAAATAAAGCACTAAGTTTATTCTATAGTATCATCTTAAAATAAAAAAGAGATTAGATAACTAGACTAATGCGAAACGTGTTACATAGCCTATATTATCTAATCTTACTCATCAAACTCATTTTGAAATTAATTTTACTTTTTGTCTTTATCTTTTTTATCATCATCACTATAAAGTTTTTCATCTTTTCTCCATTTCGCGAAAAGATTTTGCGCTTTAGCTTGTTCATTTGCTTGTTTTTCTTTAGATTGTTCAGACATTCATCACACCAACCTTCGAAATTTAGTTTATAACATAACCATAACGCAGAAAATAAGCGAGTTCAATTACGAAAACTTAATTAATATGCATCATAAGGTCTTAATTCAATATATTGACCGAGCGCATTTAAATCTTGTTCCATTTCTATTTCAGTTCGATACACTTTAATATGATCACTACCAAATTTATAAATAATGAATTCATCATCGCGTTGACCTGCTAAATAATTGTCATTATATCCCATTCTACCTAGACCAGAAACCGCCATGAACTCTTTTTTATCCAAATATTTAAATACATTTCTAGTTTGACTTGCTGGTATATTTTGTAAAATATCATTATCTTGGATTTCATAATGCTTACCATTAGCCGGAATATTTTGTGGACGATTCAAATTATTTGGTGCGTTACTGACTTGCTCATTATTAATAGGATGATTAATTGGATTCCAATCTTGATCTCTTAAAAATGGTGCGTATTTTAATGCAAAATATATAATACAAATAATAGCTATGACTGCAATGATATTTTTAATAATACTAAGTAAAAATCGCATTAAATACCCTCCAATAGTATTCCATATTATTATAAATGACCGTTGTCACAACATCATCAGTCTTAAGCATGAAAATGGTATGCACTAAAGTATGATACCAAATTAATCAAGAATGTTTTATAATATAACTATATTATTGTTTATGGATATTCATGAGGAGTGTTGATAATGAGTATTGTGAGTATCATTTTAATTGCATTACTTGTGATATTGCTATTTAGGGTTGGTTTTGCAATTCTTAGATTTGTAATATCTGCAGCCTTAATACTATTAGGATTATATTTAGGATATCAAGGTATACTTTGGATTATGGAAAATTTCCAAGTATTATCCGCCTATATTCAATAAATTGGAAACTAGCTATGCAATATCACTTATCATATTGATATTGCAATGGCTAGTTTTTATTTACGAAATGTATGTCTTAGATAGTTAAATAATTTATAAATGCTAGATAGTAATATCCCCCATATAGCCCCTGTAATTAACGAAGCTAAAATTAATGTAGCAATATTTATATCTTGGCCACTAATCAACACGCCTAGCACGGTAAATATTGCAATGCCTATCATTGAAAGAACAACTGTAACAAGCATTTCTTTAAGTCCAATGGTGTATTCTTTAATTGTAAGTCTTAATACATATATAACTGGTATCAAAATCCCAATGATTAAAAATAATGTCATAAAGCACCTCTATAAAATTTTTCAAACACAATTATACAAGATGATTAATCATTAAAACAAATCATTCTTTAAATTGACTTATTCAAAATAACCTTCTTCCACTAAACTTGCATATTTCTGATCTCCAATAATAATATGATCAAGGACTTGAATCCCTAATAATTCACCGCAATCTTTTAATCTTATAGTAGTTGCTATGTCTTCTTTAGAAGGTGTGACATCGCCAGAAGGATGGTTATGTAATACGATAATGGCATTACTAGATGCTCTAATAGCTGCTTTAAAGACTTCTCGTGGATGAATAACTGATGAATTCAATGTTCCTTTATAAATTGTTTCTTCTTTAATAACAATATTTTTAGAATTTAATAAGAGTACAACAAAATGTTCTTGAGTCAAATCTTTCATCTTTGACATCATAATATCTGCAACGTCACTTGGAGATGTTATTTTAATCTTTTCACTAAGGTCTCTAGCATACATTCTCTCACCTAGTTCAAAAGCAGCTTTAAGTATGACTGCTTTATATAATCCTATTCCTTTAATTTTTGTAAAGTCATTTATTGATAAATGTTTGAGCGCTTTTAAACCATCAAAACGTATGATTAATTCATTGGCAATATCTATACTTGAAAATCCTTGCCTTCCTGTATTAATAAGAATTGCCAACAACTCACTATTAGATAAGCTTTTCTCTCCATTATGTATGAGTCGCTCTCTAGGTAATTCAGACTTTGCCATACTTTTAATTCTCAATAATTATCAACCTTTCTATAAATACATTAGTGTGTACTGATGTAAACAGCTTGCAAATATAAATCCAATAAACATAAATGGTACAAATGGAATATACGTTTGCTGTTTCGTAATGAGTAAAACTGAAGAAACGATAATAGCAATAAAAAGTGTAAAGAGTAAAAATATTACGTAAAAGTGATAAGGGAAAAAGCAGGATAAAATGGTTAAAAGTAGTATATCACCGTAGCCTATGTGTTTAGGGGATAAAAAATAAAATAGATGTAATATGAAGAAAAAAATAATAAATGTGGAAAAATAAAATATTGAGTGTGCCGTACACACTATCGCGAAGAGAATTAACATAAATACATTAATGGATAATGTTTCTATATCATATAGTGCCATGGTCAGTAAAAATAAATACGTGGTAATGAAAAGGGATAAATGCACTTGGACGTCGAAATAAATAATTATCGGAATCAGTATAAACGATAAGCATTCTCCTATAATATAATGACGTTTTAACTTATTGTGACAACAAGCGGTGTTCCCTCTTAAAATAAAAAAGCTAAGTATAGGTATTAGAACAAACCATTGTAATTTCGAGTCACAATAATCACATTTAGAACGCATTGTTAGATAATTGAATTTCAATTGCGTCATATTTGTCAGTTGATATAAAAAACTAAAGAGAACACTACAAACAAAAGACGTTATTAGCACTAGCATCACCTATAATAAGTATAACGTTTCCCCTTTAAAAGTAAATAAGTTGTGTAATTTATATTATAAATAATATATAGTATCTAAAAAACAGGGAGTAATTGAAGCGGTTTTTTAAATTTTCGTTATAACTAAAATTCCCAAGTCAACTAGGTATTTTTTAGTTACCTAGACAACTTGGGAATAAACTACTTTAAATTTAAAACTCAGTATTACTTTTTACTTCACTTATAAAATACAAACTACCGGTAATTAATAGCCCGTCACCATCGTAATTCTTTATAAACGACACATAGTCATCGATGAATTCAATATTTTCTAGATTTACTTGTTCGGACAATTCCTCTTTAGTTAGTGCTTTAGGTAAATCAAATTCAGTGAAATATAAGTGATTTGATATTTCTTCAAGTTTATTAAGCATACCGTGAACCGGTTTACCTTTTATGGCTGAGAAAAGAATATCCATTTTTTCATTGTCATAATAATTTTTGATAGTATCAATTAGTGCTTCAATACTTTCATTATTATGCGCACCATCGATAATCATTAATGGATTCTCTTTGACTTGTTCAATGCGACCAGTCCATGTAACACTCTCAATTGCATCAATCATCTTATTAAAATCCAAAGTGATAACATCTTGCTCGTAAAGTTCTATCAGTGCAGTAATGGCGAGAGATGCATTTTCTTTTTGATGTTCTCCAAGCATATTTAGAATAATTGTTTCGAGCTCATAATCTTTATATCGGTAAGTAAATTCATCATCTTGTGAAACCACAACGATTTCACGATCAAGTTCAATAGGTTTTGCTTCAGTACTCTCTGCAAGATCACGGATATATTTAAGTGCTTCCTCATTCTTAACAGCATAAATGACAGGTGTATTCGGCTTGATAATTGCACCTTTATCTTTTGCAATATCTAAATATGTGTTGCCTAATATATCTGTATGATCTAATCCTATACTTGTAAGTACTGAGAGAATTGGATTAAACACATTAGTGGAATCATTTTTTATACCTAATCCCGCTTCAACAACAACGAAATCAACTGGATGGATTTGACCAAAGTAAACGAACATCATCGTTGTGATGATTTCAAATTCAGTAGCGCCACCTAATTCTGTTTCTTGTTCTAAAGCTTCACTAATTGGTTTAACTATTTCAACTAATTCAACAATTTCATCATTTGTAATTGGAAGTCCATTTAAACTGATTCTTTCGTTGAACGTTTCAATAAATGGAGAAGTGAACGTTCCTACTTCATAACCATTTTCAACTAAAGCGGCTCTTATATAAGCGACAGTTGAGCCTTTACCATTTGTACCACCAACATGTATGCCTCTGATATTTAATTGAGGATTATTCAAACGATCTAGCATCCATTCCATACGTTTTACACCGGGTTTGATACCAAATTTAGTTCTCTCATGTATCCAATACAAACTCTCTAGGTAATTCATTGGCGATTCTCCTATGCTTTTAATTGTTCAATTCTGTTTTTCACACCATCATATTTTTCTTGATAACGTTGTTGTTTTTCTTTTTCTTCGTTGATGATTTTTTCTGGCGCTTTATTAACAAAATTTTCATTAGATAATTTTTTATCAACACGATCTAGTTCTTTTTGTAATTTATCTAATTCTTTTTCTAAGCGTGCAATTTCTTTATCCATATCGATTAAACCTTCTAAAGGCAATACAACTTTACCAGCAACTACAACTGCAGTCATCGCTTTTTCTGGTATATCAATATGTGTATCTATCGTTAATTCACTTGGATTACAGAATTTATGAATATAATCTGCATTTTCAATAAGTGTTGCTTTAATATTTTCATCTTTGGCTTGAATGAAAATAGGAATAGCTTTTGAAAGTGGTGTATTCACTTCAACACGTGATTGTCTTACAGATTTGATGATTTCAACTAATTGTTGCATCGTTTGTTTACTATCTTCAAAGATATATTCTTCTTTAACAGTTGGCCATGATGCTTTTACAATTGTTTCTCCTTCATGTGGAAGACTTTGCCATATCTTCTCAGTGACAAATGGCATGAATGGATGTAACATTCTCATTGTTTGATCAAGTGTGTAACTTAAAACAGAACGTGTTGTTTGTTTTTGTACCTCATCATCACCATTCATTGGGATTTTACTCATTTCAATGTACCAATCACAGAATTCATCCCAAATGAAGTTATATAATGCTCGACCAACTTCACCAAATTCATATTTCTCGCTTAAGTTTGTAACTGTTTCTATTGTTTCGTTTAAGCGAGTTAGTATCCATTTATCTGCAAGGGATAAATTACCACTTAAGTCGATATCTTCGAATTTAAATTCTTCTCCAATATTCATTAAACTGAAACGTGCACCGTTCCAAATTTTATTAATGAAATTCCAAACGGATTCTACTTTTTCAGTAGAGTAACGTAAATCATGACCAGGTGATGATCCTGTTGCTAAGAAATATCTGAGACTGTCTGCCCCATATTCTTCAATAACATCCATAGGGTCTACACCATTACCTAAAGACTTACTCATTTTTCGACCATCTTCAGCTCGAACTAATCCATGAAGTAAAACATCATTGAATGGTCTTCTATCTGTAAATTCCAGACCTTGGAATATCATTCTCGCAACCCAGAAAAAGATAATGTCATAACCCGTTACTAACGCATTCGTAGGATAGTAGCGTTTGTAATCGTCGGCATCGATATTTGGCCAACCTAAAGTTGAGAACGGCCATAACGCGCTTGAGAACCAAGTATCTAATACATCTTCATCTTGTTCCCAATTATCAATGTCTTTAGGTGCTTCTTCTCCAACATAAATATCTCCTGTTTCTTTATGATACCATGCAGGAATTTGGTGTCCCCACCATAATTGTCTAGAAATCGTCCAGTCTCTAATTTCTTCCATCCAGCGATTGAAAGTATTCTCAAAACGTGGTGGATAAAAATCAATGCGATCATCCGTTTTTTGATTATCAAGTGAACGTTGTGCTAGTGGTTTCATTTTTACAAACCATTGCGTAGATAAGTACGGCTCAACAATAGCACCAGAACGTTCAGAATGCCCAACTGAGTGAACGTGCGCTTCAATTTTAATAACTAAATCTTGCGCTTTTAAGTCTTCAACTAACTGTTTACGGCATTCGAAGCGATCTAAACCAGCATATTTACCAGCTTTTTCGTTCATTTTACCATTTTCATCCATGACTATAATATTTTCTAAATCATGTCGTTGCCCAATTTCAAAGTCATTTGGATCGTGTGCAGGTGTAACTTTCATTGCCCCACTACCAAAATCAATATCAACATATTCATCAGCTAATATTGGTAATTCACGACCAACAATAGGTAATATAACTGTCTTTCCAATTACATCTTTATAGCGGTCATCATTTGGATTTACTACTATAGCAGTATCTCCTAACATTGTTTCAGGTCTTGTTGTTGCGATTTCAATATACCCTTCACCATCAGCATAAGGATATTTAAAATGATAAAAATGACCTTCAACGTCTTCATGAATGACTTCAATATCTGATAGCGCAGTTCGAGCTTCGGGATCCCAGTTAATAATACGTTCTCCACGATAGATGATACCTTTATTGTATAAGTCAACAAAGACTTTTCTCACTGCTTTACTTAATCCGTCATCCAAAGTAAATCGTTCTCGACTATAATCAAGTCCTAAACCTAATTTAGCCCATTGTTGGCGAATAAATGATGCGTATTCCTCTTTCCATGACCAAGCATGTTCTAAGAACTTCTCACGCCCAATATCATGACGAGAAATGCCTTGTTCTTTTAATTTAGCATCTACCTTAGCTTGAGTAGCAATACCAGCATGGTCCATACCAGGTAAATATAAAGTGTCATAACCTTGCATACGTTTCATTCGCGTAATGATATCTTGTAACGTTGTATCCCATGCATGTCCAAGATGTAATTTACCTGTTACATTGGGTGGTGGAATTACAATTGTATATGTTTCTTTTGATTTGTCTTCTGAGGGTTTGAAATAACCATTCTTTACCCATTCTTCATAACGCCCAGCCTCAACTTCGCGTGGATTATACTTAGGCTCCATGTTCATCGATTAAAAACCTCCTAATAATTAAAAAAACATCCTCCTAAATAACATAGGACGGATGTTCCGTGGTACCACCTAAATTCAAGCATATATCCATATACTTGCACTTAATTTGATTAACGCTCAAACACGCTTTTATCTACTTATTAATTGTTCAATAAAAGTTCAAGTGGGCTACCTTCAGATTGAATGTTATACATATTTACACCGACCATATGCTCTCTGTGCTATCATTCAAACTTACTCTTCCCAATAATATATTTCATTACTTAATTATAGTATAATGGAAATCGTGATAAGTCAATCTCTTGGAGGTATATTTATGAATGAATGTGCATTTAGCACAACAGACCCGACTTACTTAGATTATCATGACAATGTCTGGGGACAACCTATGTATGATAGTAAAGCATTGTTTAAACTTTTAGCTCTAGAATCTCAACACGCTGGGCTATCATGGCTCACTATATTAAAAAAGAAGCACTCATATGAAGAAGCATTTTACAACTTCGAACCAAGCAAAATTGCACAAATGACACCAAGTGATATTGATGCATTAATGGAATTTCCAAATATTGTTCATAATCGTAAAAAGTTAGAAGCCATTGTGTCACAAGCCAAGGGCTATTTCGAAATAGAAAAAGACTATGGTAGCTTTAGCCACTTTTTATGGTCTTATGTAAATCACAAACCCATTGATTTAAACTACACAAATGCTTCGGAAAGATTAACCGTAGATGATCGTGCTAAGCAATTGTCTAAAGACTTAAAAAAATATGGCTTTAAGTTTCTTGGTCCAGTAACCGTATTTTCATTTTTAGAAGCGGCTGGGTTATATGACGCTCATTTAAAAGGATGCCCATCTAAACCTTCATAAAATTAATATGGGGTGGCACAGAAATAAAATATATTTGTTGTCCCACCTCAGCTTGCTTAGCTTGTAGCTTTTTATGATGACATTCACTTAGCTAGGACCCGGCTAGCAAGGATAACTAGGTTTGTTAAACGTTTGATTTAAGCATCTACTTAGTTCAATCGGCTACTGTAAATTTACCAAGTAGTATTATCTAACTATTTTGCCCCAACCTCATCTTTTTTTCAGAAATTTCGATATACCACCACGTAAGAAAAAGCCGATGATAGGTGCTACTACAAATAAAATAAAAAAGATTCTAAATATATGGAAACTGGAAATCATTGCCACATCTGCCCCAGTTGCCATTGCGACTAGAACAATTTGACTCATACCTCCCGGCGCCCCACCTAAAAATAATTCATTAATATTATTATTTGTAAACAGATGCACAACGTATACCATGATAAATGATCCAATGATTAAAAAGACATTTTGATAAATTATAGCTACGGCAATACGACCTTTTAAATCTGAGAGTAAATTGGCAATCTGTAGTCCGATTCTAATCATATATATCACTTGTGCAGAAGCAAGGATATAGTTATCCAATGTAAATATGTGTTGTGTCGTCAAATTCCAAATAACCAAAACTAATATAGGCGCTAATAATTGTTTAGTAGGAAAATTAATTTTCGCCATAAAACTATAAACAATGGCAATACAACACACGAGTAATATTACTTGCGATAAGTTAAGTACTTCTGTTAGTGGTGGTGCTTTCAGAGGCGTTACGCCATTATCACCATGACTACTAAAGAAATATGAAATCATTGGTACTAATATCACTACAAAAATGACTCGAGACGTTTGCGTTAAACTCACCACGAGTATATTTGCATTTTTATTTTCCTCAGCCATGATCAACATTTGACTTAATGCACCGGGTATAACACTTAATATCGCCGTTTCAGTGTTAACATTTGCTATTTTCTTAAAAAAGAATGCTATCAGTAGCGATAAAATGATGAGTAATAGTGTAACAATTATAATTGTCAGCCAATCATCATTGATATCATGAAGCACTTCAATTGTGAATGTCGATCCGATTTGAACACCTAATAAAATAAGACCAATCTGACTGAACCAAAAAGGCCATTTAACCTCTAATTTAAATACTTTAATGACAATTATTGATGCAATAATAGGACCAAACATAAATGGTAAAAGAATGTGTGCAACATGCAGTATCAAGCTTATTACAATTGCTGTCACTAAAAGAATAAAGTTATTGATCCATATTTTTTTCATTATGCATCCACTTCTTTCATTAAAAATGAGGTTAAGACATCATCGAGTTGAAAGTCCTAACCTCATTCTATTTCATAACATTATACAATACGACTTAGAGCAGTATCAAATGCTTGGATGGTTTTTTCAATGTCTTCTTTACTATGTGCTGTAGATAAAAAAGTACCTTCAAATTGAGATGGTGGTAAGAATACCCCTTCTTTTGCCATTTCACGATACATTTGACTAAATCGTTCTAAATCACTTTTATTTGCTTCTTCAAAATTAGTGACAGGTCCTTCATTTAGGAAGTATCCAATCATAGAACCAGCTCTATTTATAGTGATTGGGACGTTATGTTTACTGAAGACTTTTTTAAGTCCCTCTTCTAACATATCACCTAATTCTTGGAAATAGTCATATGACTCAGGTGTCAATTGACTTAATGTTTCATAACCACTTGTCATCGCTAACGGGTTACCTGAAAGTGTTCCTGCTTGATAAATATTACCTACTGGCGCAATTTTATCCATTATTTCTTTTTTACCACCAAAAGCACCTACTGGTAGTCCGCCACCGATAACTTTACCTAAGCAAGTAAGATCTGGAGTAATACCAAAGTAACCTTGTGCACAATTGTATCCTACTCGGAAACCTGTCATAACCTCATCAAAAATAAGAAGTGCACCATAATCATTTGTAATATCACGTAATCCTTGTAAAAATCCATCTTTAGGTGGAACAACACCCATATTACCTGCAACAGGCTCTACAATAATACCAGCTATATCATCCCCGTAATTCTCAAATGCAACTTTAATTGCATCAAGATCATTATAAGGAACGGTGATTGTATTTTTAGCAGTGCCTTCAGGTACACCAGGTGAATCAGGTAAGCCAAGTGTTGCAACACCAGAACCCGCTTTAATTAATAATGAATCACTATGGCCGTGATAACATCCTTCAAATTTAACGATTTTATTACGTCCTGTATAACCACGAGCCAATCGTAAAGCTGCTAATGTTGCTTCAGTTCCAGACGAAACCATACGTACCTTTTCAATTGATGGCACACGTTCGATAACTAATTCAGCAAGTTTATTTTCCTCTAAAGTAGATGCACCAAAACTTGTGCCTCTATCTACAGCTTCATGAAGTTTTTTAATGACTTGTTCATTCTTATGTCCTAGAATTAATGGCCCCCAACTTAATACATAATCAATATATTCATTGCCATCAATATCATAAATTCTTGATCCTTTAGCATGATCCATAAAAATTGCTGGTGTATCTACAGATTTAAATGCTCTTACAGGGCTATTAACACCACCTGGCATTAGATTTTCAGCAATTTGCATTGCCTCTATCGATTTCTCGTAACCCATATCAAAGTCCTCCTACTAGTTATTTTATTTATCTAAATAACGACAAATGTCTTTAGCAAAGTAAGTAATAATCATATCTGCGCCAGCGCGTTTCATAGAAACCATTTGTTCCATAACAACACGTTCTTCATCAATCCAACCATTTTGAGCTGCAGCTTTCGTCATCGCATATTCACCACTAACGTTATAAGCGATAACAGGAATATTTGTATTATTTTTAACATCTCTAACAATATCTAAGTAACTTAACGCAGGTTTTACGATCATCATATCTGCGCCTTCTTTTAAGTCACTTTCAAGTTCACGGAATGCTTCTAACCGATTTGCAGGATCCATTTGATATGTTTTTCTATCTCCAAATGACGGTGCAGAGTCTGCCGCATCTCTGAATGGTCCAAAGAAGCTTGATGCGTATTTAATGCCGTAACTCATAATTGGAACATTATAATAACCTGCGTCATCCAAGCCTTTTCGAATTTCAGCGACAAAACCATCCATCATATTACTTGGTGCAATAATATCAGCACCTGCTTCAACTTGTGAAATAGCCGTTCTAACAAGCAATGGTAAGGATTTATCATTATCTACATCATGCGTATGCTCATCGATCACACCACAATGTCCGTGGTCTGTATATTCACATAAACATGTATCTGCAACGATTAATAAATCTTGATGCAATGCTTTGGCTTTTCTAGTCGCTTCTTGAATAATGCCATTATGATCATATGCACCGGAACCTACATCATCTTTAGCATTCGGCACACCAAAGAACATAATCGCTCTTATACCTAAGTCATATGCCTCATTAATTTCATCATCTAACAAATTTAAACTGATTTGATAAACGCCAGGAAGTGATTTTATTTCACTTTTTACATCATCTTTTTCAACTACAAATATTGGATAAATTAAATCTTCTTTTCTAACATGATTTTCTCTAACTAAATTACGCATTGATTCTGATGAACGTAATCGTCTATGTCTATCAAATTTCATTATTATACCAACTTTCAATAATTTTATTTATAAGCGATTCTGAAGTTTGTTTATCTGCTACCAATGAATTTAAACCATGTTGATGTAATGTGTTCGCAGTTTGCTTTCCTATTGCAAAATAGTTATCAAACTGTTTCGGCACATCATGCTTTATATATGCGTTCACAGCAGAAGAACTTGAAAACGTTATAGCATCAATTTTATGACTTTCGACTTGTTGAATCACTTCACTAATATTTCTATCATTCGCAATAGGTTTATATAAATCGATTTTGGTCACACTATTAGTTTGTGCTAACGTTTGTTGAAGTTTAGGTCGCGCCATAGCACTACTTGGTATTAAAATAGATTGATTTTCTTGTTCAAACTGTTCTAACAATCCTTCTTGAGAGTAATCATCAGGAACAAAGTCCACATTAATATTTAACGTTTCACATAGCTCTGCTGTTTTCTTGCCAATAACTGCCACATAGTTAACATCTACTTGATTCAAATATTGATAAAATAATCGAACTGCATTTTTAGAGGAAAAAATAATCCAGTCATAATTATGATGCAAAACTTGAGAGTCAAATTCAAGTGATTGAATTTCAATAAATGGCTTATGCACTATGTCAACTAAATCACTATTAAATTCACTCGATTGCGTCATAACTACAACTGGTTTCATAATTCATTGCACCTCTATAATTTGGTTTAATGCGATTGTTCTTCGTTTAATTTTTTTATGATGTCATAAGCGCCTTGCTCTTTTAATACACGACTGACTTTTTCACCTAAATCAATTGGATTGCTACCAACCTCTGTATGTTCATATCTTTCTGAGCCATCTGGCGTCATAATGAGCCCAGTAAATTCAATTTCCCCATTTTCTTTGTTTGTGGCATAACCACCAATAGGTACTTGGCAACTTCCATCCATAGCCGAAAGGAATGTTCTTTCAGCAGTAACACAGTCTGCTACTGATTGATTATGGACTTTCTGCAATAATTCTAATAACTCGGTATCATCACTACGACATTCAATACCTAATGCACCCTGGCCGATAGCTGGTAATAAAACATCTTTATCTAAATACGTTGTAACGATGTCATCTGACCAACCCATGCGTCTCAATCCAGCAGCAGCTAAAATAATGGCATCATAATCTTCTGTTTCAAGTTTATGAAGGCGCGTGTCAATATTACCTCTTATCCATTTTATTTTTAAATTAGGATATTTAGATAAAATTTGAGCACCACGTCTTAATGAACTTGTTCCAATAATACTACCGTCTGGTAATTCATGTAATGGAACATGATTTTTTGAAATATAAGCATCAAACGGTACTTCCCTATCTGGAATACAACCTAAGGTTAAACCTTCAGGTATGATGCTTGGCACATCTTTAAGTGAGTGAATCGCCATGTCGATATCTTTGTCAAAAAGTTCTTGCTGAATCTCTTTGACGAATAACCCTTTTCCACCAACTTTAGATAGTTGTTTGTTTACAATGCGATCACCTTTTGTGACAATCTCTTTAATTTCAATTTCTAGAGTTGGATCCACTTCTTTTAACTTATCGATAAATTGTTGGCTCTGTGTTAAAGCAAGTTTACTTCTACGTGAGCCTACAACTAATTTGCGCATACTTGTTGCCTCCTAATGACATTTAAAAAATTTAAGTGAAATGCGTTGTAAAAAATAAATTAACCATACATAAGCAAAATAACACAATGTTAAAGTAGATTAAATAAATTGTTTTAAACCAGTGATTGATACGACTTATTAAATAAATAGCGTAGAAAATGGTAATAATTGACGATAGTACTACTTTAGGGTCAGCAAAGATACTATGACCAATGGCATACACGCCCCACTGAGCACCTAGGATAACACTTAAAATCAAGATGATGAATCCACCTAAAGATGAGTAGAACACAACGGTTTCAAGTGTAGCTACGCTACCAATCCTAAAATACTTTTGATCAAAATTCTTCTCTCTCAAATTTCGGTACTGAATAATATAAAGCAACGAATTAACAAAAGCTAAAGCAAAAAATGCATAACTTAATACTGCTAATCCAATGTGCACTAATAATAATTCATTAATGACTGCAACCCGTTGCACGTTTGTTGAATAATGTTCAGGTTGAAACGTATTCATCATTAATAAGATAAATCCTATTACATTAAGAAAGAACACAGAAAAACTTAATACTTTAACAACATTTAAAATCAGTGCAATACATATGATTATCCACGATAAAAAGAAAAATACATCAAATAACGAACTTAAAGGAATTCTATTATGTGAAGTGATATAAACAGACAAAGAGATTGTTTGTAATATCCAAACAATCCCTAATGTATAAATTCCCAATTGTCTAATTTTATGACTCTTTTTAACGAAGTCAATAAAATAACAGAGAATACTAATTAAATATATAATTAATATTATTTCATGAAATCTAATAAACAGGGTCTCTTGCATATTATCACCATATAAATATGCTTATTCAAAACTAAAGATATGACGGATAGACATTTCTTTTTCTTTTTGTGCTTTACGCGCTTTAATATGTTCGTAAGGATCTTCAGCATCAATATCAAATATGTTTTGAAATAGCTCTAATTTTTCATTACTTCTCTTATCATTACTCAATTCTTTGGCCTGTTTTATTGGATCTTTCAACATTTGATTGATAATACTTTTAGTGTGTTTCGAAATTATTGTACGTTCTCTATCTGTAAGATTAGGAAGCTTTCTGTCGATACTATCCATCGTTTCTGATTGGATTGTCATTGCTTTTTCACGTAACGCTCTAATAACAGGTACAACACCTAACATATTCACCCAATCGTTATGTGCCTGTACTTCATCAGGAATCTGACTGGCTATAAAATCTGCAGCCATTTGACGTTCTCGTAAATTTGCATCAACTAAACCTTTAAGGTCATCCACATCATAACTGAATATATTCTCACTAATGTTAACATCTGGTTCAATATCTCTAGGAACTGCAATATCAATTAACAGTAATGATGAAGCTTTTCTTTGAAGATTGACATCTTCTATCATAGATTTTGTAACAATAAAGTCTGGTGAACTTGTTGAACTGATAACAATATCCGCATCAGTCAATAGAGTTGGTAATGACTCAAGTGTATTATAATTCACGCCGTGCTTGTTTGCTAATTTATACGCATTAGTTTCAGTTCGATTTACAACAGTAATATCATCAATACCTGAACCTAACAAATTTAAAAGTGATAACTCACTCATTTCCCCTGCACCTATGATGATAGCTTGTTTACCTTTTAGTTTACCAAATACCTTTTTAGCTAATTCAACCGCAGCATATGAAACGCTAACAGCATTATCTGCTATATCAGTTTCATTATGCGCTTTTTTAGCGAATGTAATAGCCTGTTTAAATAAATGATTGAACATTGTACCAGTTGTTTGAAGATCTTGAGCTAAAAAGAATGCGTCTCTCATTTGTCCAAGAATTTGTGTTTCACCCAGTACAATAGAATCTAAGCCAGAAGTGACACGCAGTAAATGTTCAACTGCTTCGTCCCCCACTTTAACTTCTGACATTTGTTTTATATCATCTACTTCAAATCCAAATGAACGCGCTAAAAATCTTTGTATATAATAACGACCCGTATGGATTTGATCAACTATGGCATATACTTCAGTACGATTACATGTAGATAGAATAACGTTCTCTAAAATAGATTTAGTTTCGAACAAATCTTCATGGGCTAATCGTAAGGCATCATCTCTAAAAGCGACTTGCTCTCTAAGTGCTACATCGGCAGTGCGATGATTTATACTTAAAGCAATAAAATGCATTTATAACGCCCTCCAAATACTAACAATACTGTTAGTATAACACATAATTTAACGATTTTAAGTTGATTGCTCAAACAAATTAGAAAGATTCTAATTTAAAGTCAAAATTTTGACACTTTAAACATAAAACAATCTAAACAAAAGTTTCAACTTTGTTTAGATTGTAATGATTATAAATAATCAGCAATTAAATCCCATATTTGTTGCTGTTTAGTATTTTGAATTGATGAGTAACTAATGATCGTGTCATCAGGATCTAAATCTAATTTTTCTTTGATATTTTTGATGTGCTTTTGAACTTTGCCTTTAGCAATCTTGTCCTCTTTAGTACAGATGACTAAAGTAGGAATATCAAAATGTTTTAAATAATTATACATTAAAACATCATCTTCCGTAGGATTGTGGCGTAAGTCAACTAATTGAATAACTAACTTTAAACTTTCTCTTTTAGTCAGATACTCTTCTATCATTTTACCAAATTTTTCACGTTGAGATTTACTTACTTTTGCATATCCATATCCAGGTACATCAACAAATATTAATTGATCATCAATATTAAAGAAATTTAATGTTTGTGTTTTCCCTGGCTGTTGTGACGTACGTGCCATATTCTTTCTACCTATCATACTATTTATAAATGAGGATTTACCGACATTTGACCGTCCGCTTAACGCTACTTCAGATAAACCTGAATCTGGATACTGTGCTTCTTGAACTGCACTAATAATTAAATCAATATTATTAGGATTAATATTCATAGATTATCCTCTCTTTTAGAATTAATTTTAACTGTTTCATTATAATATATATTGTGATATTTCTAAACAAACAAATACTCAAAATAAAAAAGAGTGGAACGGAATTCAAATTGAATTCGAGGTCCCACTCCAATTTATAATTGTCTTGAATTTCTTTAACACTGGTGACTGTGAATCATTAAAGCATATTAAGCAATATATTTAATTAAGCAGATGTTTTACTATCATTCAATAAGTTGCCTTCAGCGTCATATAGTTCTGGTTCAACTTCATCATTAATTGTTTTATCTGTAATTACGACTTTAGTTACATCTTCTGATGATGGCACATCATACATGATATCAATTAATGCTTCTTCAATAATAGAACGTAAGCCACGTGCACCTGTTTTACGTTCAATTGCTTTTTCACTTACAGCAGCTAATGCTTCTTCTGTAAATTCTAACTCGACATTATCAAGTTCTAACATTTTAGTATATTGTTTTACTAAAGCGTTCTTAGGTTGCGTTAAAATATTTTTAAGCGCCTCTACATCTAATGTTTCTAAGTTAGCAACAATTGGCACACGTCCGATAAACTCAGGAATTAAACCATATGATTGTAAATCTTCTGGACGAATTTGTTCTAACAATGCTTCTTCATCATATTTATCCGCTTCATTACTTGCAAATCCAATTACTTTTTCACCTAAGCGACGTTTAATAACTTCATCGATGCCATCAAACGCACCACCTAAAATGAATAAGATATTCGTTGTATCAATTTGGATTAATTCTTGGTTTGGGTGTTTACGTCCACCTTGTGGTGGCACGCTAGCAGTCGTGCCTTCAAGAATTTTAAGTAAAGCTTGTTGAACACCTTCACCAGATACATCACGTGTAATAGACGTATTTTCAGATTTTCGAGCAATCTTATCAATCTCATCAACATAGATAATACCTTTTTCAGCTTTATCAATATCAAAGTCGGCTGCTTGAATTAATCGTAATAGAATATTCTCTACGTCATCACCAACGTAGCCAGCTTCTGTTAAACTTGTAGCATCTGCAATTGCAAATGGGACGTTTAACGTTTTGGCTAATGTTTGTGCGAGTAAAGTTTTACCGCTACCAGTTGGTCCTATTAACGCAATGTTACTTTTTTGTAACTCGACTTCGTCTTCATTAGGTCCTAATTGTTGAATACGTTTGTAGTGATTATATACAGCTACTGCTAAAGATTTTTTAGCTTTTTCTTGACCAATAACATATTCATTTAAATGATCCATAATTTCTTTCGGTGTAGGCAGTTCAGTAAATTCTTCAGAAGTCGTTTGAGCCAACTCTTCTTCCACAATTTCTGAACATAATTCGATACACTCATTACAGATATATACGCCACTTCCTGCGACTAATTTCTTAACTTGGTCTTGGTCCTTACCACAGAAAGAACATTTTAAATTTTCTTCATCTTCATTGAATTTAAACATTCATTTACACCTCTATTCTTAAACGACTATACTAGATAGCATTCTACAATGCAAATTCATGGTTAACAACTAAAATGCTTAAAACATAGAGTAGCAGGTTACATATATTGATGCACCTGCTACTTTAAATTTTAATTATTAATTTAACAATGAATTATTATTTGTCTTCTTTTGTAGATTCAACGTATTTAGCATTGTCTCTAAGTAAGTCAATAACTTTTTGAATACGTACATCATTTTTAATGATGTCTGTATTACCTAAAGTGTTTTTAATATCTTCTACAGAGATATTAAATTGTTTACTCATTTTTTCTAATTCTTTATCGATATCTTCATCAGTTGCTTCAATATTTTCTTTATCTGCAATTGCTGAAAGTGTTAAGTTTGTTTTAATGCGTTGTTCAGCGTCATCTTTCATTTGTTCTCTTAGTTGAGACTCATCTTGACCTGAAATTTGGAAATAAGTTTGTAAGTCTAATCCTTGTTGTTGAATTCTTTGACCAAATTCTTGAACCATACGATCTAATTCAGTATCAATCATTGCTTGAGGAATATCGATTGTTACATTATCAGTCGCTTTGTTAATTGCTTCTTCTTTTTCTACATTTTTAGCTTCTTCAGCTTTTTGTTCTGATAAACGTTTACGTAAGTTTTCTTTGTATTCATCAACACTATTAGCTTCAGAATCTAATTCATTAGCGATTTCGTCATCTAATTCTGGTACTTCTTTATATTTAATTTCGTTTACTTTTGTTTTGAAAGTAGCTTCTTTACCAGCTAATTCTTCAGCATGATATTCTTCAGGGAATGTAACAACTACGTCTTTTTCTTCACCTGTTTTAACGCCTACTAATTGATCTTCAAATCCAGGGATAAATGAACCTGAACCGATTTCAAGGTCATAACCGTCAGCTTGTCCACCTTCAAATTGTTCACCGTCTACATAGCCATCAAAGTCGATATTCACTGTATCACCATTTTCAACAGCGCCATCTTCTTTAACTACCATATCAGCTAAGTGACCTAAGCTGTGGTCAATTGCTTCTTGTAAATCTTCATCAGTTAATTCTGAATCTTGTTTTTCAATTTCTAAACCTTTGTAATCACCTAATTGAACTTCTGGTTCAACCGTTACAGTAGCTTCAAATTCGAAATCTTTACCTTTTTCAATTTGTGTAACATTAATTTCAGGTTGTGCTACTGGGTTAATACCAGTTTCATCAATCGCTTCACCATAAGCTTCAGGTAATAGAATGTCTACTGCATCTTGATATAATGCTTCTACACCGAAACGTTGTTCAAAGATAGGACGAGGCACTTTACCTTTACGGAAACCAGGCACGTTAATTTGTTTAACTACTTTTTTAAATGCTTGATCTAATGCTTTGTCTACTTTTTCTGCTGGAACTGTAACTTTTAATAATCCTTCGTTACCTTCCTTTTTTTCCCAAGTTGCTGTCATGTATAAATACCTCCATGATTACATTTTTATTTTTTCAACTTCCCTATTATAGCACACGTCCAATACGGACACAAACAGTCTTTTATAGGGCTTTAAAACACTTTTAAATTTCAATAATCTAACTTTAACGAATTCATTTAATATTATAAAATAATTTGCTCAAAGTTGACCATCAAGTTGATGAATAAAACTTAATACGTCTAAATTAGCTTCCGTACTTTCTATACCAATCATTGATTTAAAATAAACATCATATCCCATAATCCAATCTTCATAATCAAATAATTCATATATATTAAGTGGATATAATAATATAGCATGGTTATTCATTGCATGTATGGCTTCATCTATGATGTTTAGCGCTCCATTCTCTAAACGCTCAATGACTTTAGGAATGACTTGAGTTTTAAGTTCAGTATGTTCTAGACCATTAAGCTCAGATGGAATAACTTTAATGGAGTGACCCATCTTTTTTATCGAAATCGCTGAATGATATCCAGCAAACCTTAAAAATTCGATCATTAAACTCTTTAAATTATCTGCTTCTACCTCATTGGCTAGCAAAAAGGCAATGGTTTCTTTAAATTCATAATGGCCATTATCAATCAATTTAAGTATTAATTGAATTTGTTCGTTTAGGTTCAAGGTGTTGAATTTAGTCAACATTTGACTAGTTATATGTTTATCTTCATTCAACTGTGATTGCGCATATTCTTTTAGTGGGAATAACGCCATTCTAGTTTTATGACTTTGAACTTCATCTATGATCTGATTAATAACATTGACGGATTCATAATACTGCCCAAGACCATTTAACGCTTTGATGTAATATAACATTAACTCATCATATTGTTGAATCCCTCTTTTCAAGAGTACAATAGCCTCTTCTCTTAACTCTAAAAAAGAATTTAAATGATACAGCATATTACATTTAATTAAAGCTAGTGTTTCGTCTAATTCAAATTGTGTCTCATAATTTTCAAACAATTGGTATAGCATTTCATATTGTTGCTTATTATGTGCTACTTTAATATCTTTATATAATTTTTGTTGCAATTTCGGAAAAGGGATAATATCAGACATTTCATCTCCCTCCTATAACTCTTTTAAAATCAATGCACTCCATGTTTCAAAATCATCATAATTATCAATGCTTTCTTTCTCCAACCATTGAACTTTTAATGTATCTGTTTCGCGAACTTCAATATCATTTGAGTTAACTTTAATTTTAAAAACTACACCAATATGTACTTTGCCAACATCATTTGTATCATCATTTATAAATCCGATATATTCCATATTTTGAGAATTGGCTTCAGATAATCCTACTTCCTCTTCAAGTTCTCTTTGAGCATTTTCTCTTAAAATTTCATTAATCGAACTCGCGCCTATTACATCATTCATGTGTCCACCCACACCAATAGATGATTGACCGTGTAAACGTGATTCTCCACCACCGCTTAACCTTTTATAAATTAGCAATTCATTTTTTTCATTTTCTAGTAAGCAATATGAAATTAATTGTTTATATGAAGGGTCCTCTTCCATATCTCCACGTCGTTTAACTTCATATTTAGAAAAAGTATTAAATATTGCTTTGCCTTGTGGATCATTTTTAGTTAAAAACCCATTAAAGGCGTTTGATTCTTCTTCAAAAAGGATATCTCTTGGTACTACTATAATTTGCTCATCATATTTAGACATAGTGTTCTCCTTACAATAATTTCTTAATTAGCATTTTATCAAACTCAATCACCAAAGAACAAATAAAGGTGCATTAACGATTTATAATTTCAATTTTTAATTATTTGAAAACAAAAAAAGATGACTTCAAAGTCATCTTTATTAAATCAATTATTTTAAAGCTTCTTTAGCTTTAGATACTAATTCAGCGAATGCTTTTTCATCTGAAATAGCTACTTCAGAAAGCATTTTACGGTTAATATTGATGTCTGCTTTTTTCAAGCCGTTCATTAATCTTGAATAGCTCATGTCATGTTGACGTGCAGCTGCATTGATACGTGTAATCCATAATTTACGGAAGTCACGTTTACGTTGACGACGGTCACGGAAAGCGTATTGACCTGATTTCATTACTTGTTGTTTTGCTACTTTATATAATGTGTGTTTAGCACCGAAGTAACCTTTAGCTAATTTAATCGTTTTTTTACGACGTGCTCTTGTTACTGTTCCACCTTTAACTCGTGGCATATTAAATTCCTCCTTAGATATAACAATGATTTATCGTTCGTTTATTAATGACAATTATTTTTTATAAGCTAATAATTGTTTTACGCGTTTCATATCGCTTTTAGAAACTAATTTAGCTTTACGTAATTTACGTTTTTGTTTAGTGTTTTTATTTGCGAATAAGTGAGATGTGAAAGCTCTTGAACGTTTTAATTGACCTGAACCAGTTCTTTTAACACGTTTAGCTGCTCCACGGTGAGTTTTCATTTTTGGCATGATTCATTTCCTCCTAATAATAATGAATTATTTTTCGTTAACAGGCGCTAACATGATAAACATTTGACGCCCTTCCATTTTAGGTTTCTGTTCAACAGTGGCAATATCTTTACATTCGTCAGCGAATTTTTCTAATACGCGTTGACCAATTTCTTTATGCGTAATTGCACGACCTCTAAAACGAATAGAAACTTTACATTTATCGCCTTTAGATAAGAATTTACGACCATTTTTCAACTTAGTTTGGAAATCGTGTTCCTCAATAGTTGGACTTAAGCGTATTTCTTTAACATTGATAACTTTTTGTTTCTTTTTCATTTCTTTTTCTTTTTTCTGTTGTTCGAATTTATATTTACCATAATCCATAATTCTCGCAACAGGTGGTTTAGCATTTGGTGCTACAACTACTAAATCTAATTCAACACGTTCAGCCATTTCTAAAGCTTCTCGTTTTGATTTAACACCAATTTGGTCACCATTTTGGCCAATTAAACGTAATTCTTTAGCGCGAATCTTTTCGTTAACTTGCGTTTGATCTTTTGCTATGATTGACACCTCCCAAAATTTTACGAAATTTTCCAAGCAAAAAGAGCGAGCATAGAATGCCCGCTCTTCTCTCATACACATATAATGTGTGACATGATTAACCTGCCAACTGCTTAATGCGTCGCTACAGGTGAGAAACGGGTGTTTCTACTTGGTACGTTTCGTATTCAACGTTATTAATCATATCAGTGTATGTGGTATAAGTCAACAAATATTTTTAATTTAATGATGTTTTACTTCATCCATTGACACATCTTGTCTTAAGTCTACTTTATCCAATGGAATCATCTTAGTTTTATATCTCAATTTATGATAAATAAAGAACACTAAGAATACTGGAATACCCATGTATGTGATAACAAATCGATTTAAATCAAAATGACCTGTTTTAATGAAATCAACATCTTGCCCAATAATAACAATCACACAAAGTATCCCTGCAAAAATTGGACCGAATGGGAACCATTTTGCTTTATATTTTAATTCTCTCTTACTGTGATGTTGTTTTTCAAATGCGCGTCTAAATCTATAATGACTAATCGCAATACCAACCCATGCGATAAAGCCTGTCATACCACTTGCAGCAACAATATATTCATATGCGTCACCACTTAGTTTTTGAACTAAGAAAATAATAACAACTAAAATTGCTGTCGCAAATAATGATAAGTATGGCACACCATATTTATTCGTTTTACCAAATGAATGGAAAGCTAATTTATCTTTACTCATAGAATATAACATTCGTGTTGATGCATACATACCTGAGTTACCTGCAGATAATACAGAAGTTAAAATAACTGCATTCATAAATGATGCTGCAAAGGCTAAACCAGCATTTTTGAATACTAATGTAAAAGGTGACGTAGCAATATTGTCATCGCCACCCATTAAAGCATTGCTATCATAAGGAATTAACATACCAATAACAAATATCGCTAAAATATAGAATAGTAATATTCTCCAGAATACTTGTTTAATGGCTTTTGGTACTGCGCGCTCTGGATTTTCAGATTCTCCAGCAGTTATACCAATTAATTCAGTACCTTGGAATGAGAATCCAGCAACTAAGAATACACCTAGAATTGATAATAAACTGCCACCTAGGTTGCCACCTAAAATAGGTCCTTCACCCTTAGTAAATGTATCAAAGCCTACAAATTCGCCACCCATGATACCTAATATCGTTAACAAACCAATGACGATAAAGATGATAACTGTTACGACTTTGATTAATGCGAACCAATATTCACTTTCACCATAAACTCTCACTGATAAAGAATTCAAAGCGAATATAATGACTAAGAAAATACAACTCCATATCCAAGCTGGAATGCCAGCCATAGGTGTCCAATACTGAATAACTTGAGCAGCAATTGTAACATCCGCTGCAACTGTAATAACCCAGTTAAACCAATAATTCCATCCTAACGCAAATCCTAAAGATGGATCTACGAATCGTGTTGCATAAGTACTAAATGATCCAGAAACCGGTAGATATGTTGCCATTTCACCTAGAGATGTCATTAGGAAAAACACCATCGCACCTATAATGGCATACGCAATTAAAGCACCTAATGCACCAGCATCATGTATTGCACCACCAGATGTCATGAATAATCCAGTTCCTATACAACCTCCCATAGCGATCATAGAAATATGGCGATCTTTCAATCCTCTTTTGATACCGTCATTTTGACTTTCTACTTTTCTCATAGAAGCTCCCTTTCTTACAGTAGAGGCTAACTAAAATCGTTTTGTTGTGTTATGCGATGATTATGAACGCATTCAATCAATACTTTCAAACCATTTTTCATACTTTTTAAAGCATATAAAAATGGTTGCATACCTTAAGATATGCAACCATTTGCTTAATCTATTTCGGTAGCACATCACAAATTGTGACAGTACAGTTTCTGTTCGATAACTGTCCCAACAAATGATCTTTAAGGATATCATTCATTTCGGCATCTTTACCTTTCACACTTTCAACATACGTTCCCTAATAACTTCTGAAGTGTTACTCATTAAAGACGCAACCTCTAACTCTTTTTTTATTTAACTATATAGTAATATACATTATGCTGTCTTTTTTATCAAGACTATCTGCGTTTTTTCAAACGAATTTCATCAACTAAATTCCAAATGAATTCATCTTTTTCAACTGTGTCTTGATCTTGAGAACCATACTTACGTACATTAACCTCGTTATTTTCAACTTCTTTATCGCCTACTACAACTTGGTAAGGTATTTTTTGCATTTGGGCTTCACGTATTTTGTAACCCATTTTTTCATTACGGTCATCGATTTCTACACGAACGCCTTGTGATTTTAATTCATCTTGTAAATTTCTAGCATAATCATAATGTAAATCTACATTAACTGGGATAATTTCAACTTGTTTTGGTGCTAACCATGTTGGGAAGGCACCTTTTGTTTCCTCAGTTAAGAAGGCTACGAAACGTTCCATAGTTGAAACGACACCACGATGAATAACGACTGGTCGATGATTTTCACCATCACTACCGATGTAAGTTAATTCAAATCTTTCTGGTAATAAGAAATCAATTTGCGCAGTAGATAATGTTTCTTCTTTACCCATAGCAGTTTTAACCTGTACGTCTAGTTTTGGACCGTAGAATGCCGCTTCGCCAATCGCTTCAACGTATGGTAATCCCATTTCATCAACCGCTTCTTTTAGCATAGTTTCAGCTTTATTCCACATTTCATCGTCATCCATATATTTCTCTTTGTCTTCAGGATCTCTGTAACTTAATCTAAATGTATAATCCTCAAAGCCAAAGTCTCTATATACTTCTTGAATCATATTTACAACACGTTTAAACTCATCTTTGATTTGATCAGGTCTTACAAAAATGTGAGAGTCATTTAATGTCATTCCACGTACACGTTGTAAACCTGATACAGCACCACTCGCTTCATATCTATGCATAGTACCTAACTCAGCAATACGAATAGGTAATTCACGATAAGAATGTGGACGGTTGTTATAAACCATCATATGATGCGGACAGTTCATAGGTCGTAATACCATCTCTTCTGTTTCATCTAATTTCATTGGTGGGAACATGTCATCTCTATAATGGTCCCAGTGTCCAGACGTTTTATATAACTCCACATTTGCTAATACAGGTGTATAAACATGGTCATATCCCATACTTACCTCTTTATCAACAATGTAGCGTTCAATTTCACGACGGATTGTAGCACCGTTTGGTAACCACAATGGTAATCCAGCCCCTACTAATGGGTTATTTGTGAATAGTTCTAAATCTTTACCAATGCGACGATGATCTCGTTCACGACGTTCTTCAAGCATTTCTAAATGTGCTTTTAAATCTTTTTTATCGAAAAAGGCTGTACCATAAATACGTTGTAACATTTTATTATTACTGTCTCCACGCCAATAGGCACCAGCAGTTGAAAGTAACTTAAATTCTTTGATTTTAGAAGTTGAAGGAACGTGTACACCGCGACATAAATCCGTAAATTCACCTTGTGAATATAACGTTACACTTTCATCTTCGGGAATAGCATCGATTAATTCTAATTTATATGGATCATCTTTGAAGAAAGCTTTAGCTTCATCTCTAGATACAACTTTGCGTTCAATTTTATGATTTTCATTAACAATTTGTTTCATTGTTTTTTCAATTTTTTCAAAGTCATCTGATGAAACTTTTTCGTCCATATCAAAATCATAATAAAAACCGCCATCTATAACCGGTCCAACACCAAATTTCACATCCCCGTATAAACGTTTTAAAGCTTGAGCCATTAAATGTGCAGTAGAATGGCGTAAAACTTCAAGTGCTTCATCACTACCAGGTGTTACAATTTCAATACTTCCATCTTCTTCTAATGGTCTAGTTAAATCCACCATTTGATTATTAAATTTACCAGCCACAGCTTTTTTTCTTAATCCTGGGCTAATTGATTGTGCTATATCTTCAGTTGTTGTTCCTTTATCAAACGCTTTCGAATTGCCATCTGGAAATTGAACATTGATTTGATCCATTTATAAAACCTCCGTAATTAAATTCTATTTTCGTTGAAATAAAAAAACTCGCCCCCTAAAAAAGGGACGAGTTTGTCGTGGTACCACCCTAGTTATTTAGCAATTGCTAAACATCTCTGCTTAAGATAACGGTCTTGAGCCGGGCATTGATTACCAATACCTAATAATGAAGGAGTAATAACTTAATATGTTAGCTAAATTCTCATCCTAAATATTAGCTCGCTGTATAACATGGATTAAATTATCATATCTTCAACTATTTCAACGATTAAGATTTATCTTAATTATACAATAGTTATTTTAAATTTCAATTATTTCTTAAATTTTTACCATCTAAATAATATGGTGTTGACAATGTTTTAATTCTTTCTATAATTCTAGCTGCTTTCGTTTCTTCTGCACCTTCACGCGTAATCGATAAATGATGCTCTAACTCGTCAAAATTTAAATTTGATGAGAAAAATGTTGGAAGTTCTTGGACCATTCGATAGTGTAACAATGGACCAATCACTTCATCTCTCACCCATGGTGTCACTTCTTCTGCGCCAATATCATCTATCATTAATATTTTTGCTTCTCTTATGCGTTGTAACTTAGTTTCGTAACTACCATCTTTGAAGCCACTTTTAAGTGTACGAATATATTCAGGTAAATAAACAATCGTAGAGGCGATACTTTTAGCTTTAAGTTGGTTTGCAATTGCACCTAAGATAAACGACTTACCTGTTCCAAAAGGACCATGAATATACATACCTTTTACCTTCTCGCCATTAACTAATTGCTTGCACATATCATTCGCATGTTTAGCGATAGCTAGTCGATGTATATCTGAATCATAGATATCTTTCATCTTAGCGTTTAACGTATCGCGTTGCATATGGTGTGAAGTTATTAAATGCGCATTGAATTTTTCTTCATCATGTTTAATTTTGCATGGACACATATTATAACGAATTTTTATTCTATTATTCTCCACATATAATTCAGGAACATGTCCTTTTACAAAATTCGGACAGTGTTCGTAATCATGACCATCATAAATCTTTTGTTGATCTTTATACTCTTGTAATACATTCAAATCATTATCAATGATGTCGTTCGTCAATTCAGATTGATGCTGGTTTAAGAATGCTTTTACAGCAGGGTCATTTATGACTTGCTGCTTGATTTTAGCAATTCGTTTCTCTAAATCTCCATTTGCTTTGATAATACTATTAAATGACTTCATTTAATCCTCCTCCCAATCACGTATGAGTTGCTCACGGAATGCAGCGCGTTCTTTTTCAAAACGTTCCTGTTCTTCTTTAGTTAGTGCTTTTTCCTGTTTTTCCTGTCCTCTATTTTTCAACCATTTTGGCGTTTTCTCTCTAGATACAATTTCTCGAGATTTAGCATATCGTTTTCTTGATTGAGATTTATCGTTGCCTTTGTAATCGGCTTTTTGCTCACTAGCTTTTAATGCGTAGTCATATGCCTCTTTTGCAGACTTAATGCCCAATTTCTTCCAGTTGGATGCAATTTCTAAAATGTATGTCTTTGGTAATTTCATATCATTTTTTAACATGACAAATTGAAGCAAAATATTTATAACACCAAAGTTTAACTTTTCTCTTTCAATTAATTCTTCAACCATTTTCTTTTGTTGGAATGTTGGCTCTGACCCAGACCAAGATGTCAACATATCGATTGGGCTCGTTTCCTCTAACAATTGCAACCAATTATTATCTGTAGTGACTTGTTCTGACGATGTAGCTTGCCGAATATGAGTAACTTCACTTTGGCTTTCACTGCTACCTTTTGGTTCCAGCTCAGGTAATTGTTGATTATGTTCAATCAAATAATACGAACGGGCATGTTTTCTAATTTCTTCATGCGATAACTGTTGATTACTTGTAATAGAATTTAAAATAATACGCTTCATAGCATCTTCTGTTAAACCATATAAAGTCGCTAATTGAACTATTAAATCTTTGGTTTCTTTAGTAATAATTTCATCACTAATAAAATGATTACGTAGCATCTCTTTTAAAATTTCAAAATCAAACGACACATTAGATAAATCAATACCATTGTATGACTTTTCTTTTTTTATTGATGATGCATCTACAGGAACATTAGCATGAGGTACTTTAAATACATCAGTAAATTTGCGCGTAACTTGTTGAAAGCCATTTAAATCAGGTTCTTGTTTTTTAAAATAATTTTTTAGGCTTTTATAACGTTGTTTATCAACTTGATTATATAAGTAAACAGATAACATAGGATCATTAAAAAACTGATATGCAGTAGGTGGCTGTACTAATTCATAAATGAAAAATGATTGTTGTTCATCGTGATTTACATATGTTTTAATCAAACCGATTGCTTCTAATAAATCCATGTATTGACGAAATTCTGCCAAATTCAATTTTAATTCATTCATGATTGTATAGTGTGTTAATGTTTCATCACTGTTCACAAATTGGTTCATAAAATGATATGTACCTATAGCTTGTGCGCCTATTAAGGGCATATACAATCGATTAAGTATCTCCAAATGATTATGATTAAATTGGAATTGACGATACACTTTATAACCGTCATGCGGGCTTAAACCATATTCATATGAGTGCAAACTCATTTATATATCACTCCGTTTATTATCATTCAAGATGCCTTGCATTGATGCTAATAATTGATCAACATCTTTAAATTCCTTATATACTGAAGCAAATCTTACATAAGATACTTGATCAACATGCATTAATAAATTCATTACATGTTCTCCAATATCTCTAGAAGAAATTTCTGTTTGGCCGCTATCACGTAATTGCCATTCAACCTTATTCGTAATATCCTCTAATTGCTGATAACGTACAGGTCGCTTCTCACATGATCTAACAAGTCCATTCAATATTTTCTCTCTTAAAAATTGTTCTCGCGTCCCATCCTTCTTAACCACAATCAATGGACTTACTTCTATATGTTCAAATGTCGTAAATCGAGTGCCACAATTTTCACATTCTCTTCTACGTCTAATTGCATTAGCATCATCTGCATGTCTTGAATCAACAACACGCGAATGCGTTGAACTACATTTTGGGCATTTCATTTCTTTCACCCTCTTGAATAGATTATGATTCATTATACTATAAAAGCATTCTAGACAAAAGAAGTCCAATGCGCATTAAAAACACACTAAAATTTAAAAAAATTAATAAAAATTCTAATTCACGTATAACCTATTCCTTAATTTCTAATACTATGTAAAAGGTTTGTAACTAAATGATATAAAACAAAAAAGCGAGACTATTTAATCTTAGTTAAAAGATTTAATAGTCTCGCGATATTTGACTGTTAAAATTTATTATTTCGCAGTCGCAACATTTTCAGAACCAATTAATTTGGCAATTTGTTGAGCAACTTCAACTACTCTATTTGAATAACCCCACTCGTTATCGTACCATGCAATCACTTTTACTTTATTATCCCCCATTACAATTGTGTTTTGAGCATCAATGACTGCTGAATTAGGGTTAGTATTAAAGTCCATCGAAACTAATGGTGCATCTTCTACATCAAGAATGCCATCTAAATCTGCATTACGGAATGCATCGTTAACTTGTTCTGCTGTTACGTTTTCTTTTAAATCAACCACTAAATCAACAAGTGAAACGTTTTTAGTTGGTACACGTAAAGCTAAACCATGAAGTTTACCTTCTAATTCTGGGAGTACTTCTTTTAAAGCTTTAGCAGCACCAGTTGACGTTGGTATAATACTTTCGTTACAAGAACGTGCGCGACGTAAATCTTTATGTGGATTATCTATATTGTTTTGATCATTTGTAATTGCATGAACTGTTGTCATAAGACCATTAACAATACCAAATTGATCATTTAAAACTTTAGCTACCGGTCCAATACAGTTTGTTGTACATGACGCATTACTAAAAATGTCATACGTTTCAACATCTAATTGATTATCATTTACCCCTTTGACTACCATTTGTACATGTCCACCTTTAGATGGTCCAGTTAATAATACTTTTTTAGCCCCTGCTTTGATATGTCCAATCGCTTTGTCACCATGATTAAATTTACCCGTAGCTTCAATAACGATATCAATATCTAACGCTTCCCAAGGTAAATTTTCAGGGTTACGGTCAGACACAAGTTTAATATCATGTCCATCGACACGGATACCATTCTCAATAGGTTCAACCTTCTTATCGAATCTACCATGAGTAGTATCATAATTAATTAGATGCGCAATTGTTTCAGGTGGATAGCTTGCGTTAATCGCTACAATATTTAAGTCTTCTTTATGTAAAGCGATTCTTAACACCATTCTACCAATTCTACCCATACCATTAATTGCTATATTTGTTGACATTTAAAGCACCCCTTGATTGTTTGTTTATATGTTATACTTTATAAAAATAGTGTAACATAATAACGAAAATTTGAAAGCGTTTTCTGATGATTTTAAAAAATTTTTTTAAGCTGATTATTTTAAACTAGCAAAAAGCTCTAATAAACGTATTAATGCAAAAATTAAAGTTTAAGCATGTTTCGTCTACTAGAGCTATAATTTATAAATTGAGTCACATAAAATTTATATTTCTCTATTGATAAACCCTTTTTCAGTTAATAGTTGTTCTAAATTTTGTTTAAGTTCTAACTTATCTCCTAGGTTATCTATAACATGATCTGCCATTCTACTTTTTTTATCAATTGAAATTTGGCTATACACACGCGCTTTAGCATCTTCAAGTGACAATTGATTACGTTCCATCAATCTCTCTATTTGGATGCTTTCAGATGTATAAACTAACCATACTTCATCCACCGTATCCTGTAATTCATTTTCAAAAAGGAGTGGAATATCCATAATGACATCATAACCTTGATTAAGATAGTTTTGTTTCTCTTTTTCCATTATTTCTCTAACTATTGGATGAACGATATCATTTAACTCGATGCGCTTTTCTGGATGATTAAACACAATTTCTCCTACGTATTGACGATCCATTTCACCTTCATCTGTGATAGCACGTTCACCAAAAACAGTACGCACTTGTTCTAAACCTTTCGTTCCTTTTGCAACAGCTTGTCTTGAAGCGATGTCAGCATCTACAACCTTAAAACCATATGCTGTCAATAATTCAGAAACCGTTGATTTACCTGTGGCAATACCACCTGTTAACCCTATTACTTTTGGCATAAATATTCACTCACCTTTATTTCTGACAATGTGGGCAGAAATGACTATTACGTGTAGCCACTACCTTTTGCTCAATATCATGCCCACAAACGTTACATGTCTTTTGTTTATATACATTTAAATGTAATTGCATTTCTCCTGTTTTACCATCTGCATGACGATAATCTGAAATGCTAGTACCACCGTTGTTTATACCCTCTTTTAACACTTCTTGAACATAGTAAAACAACATTTGACGTTCTTGATTTGAAGTTTGTTTAACTTTCCGATCTGGTAATACACCTGCTCTAAACAAAGCTTCACACGCATAAATATTGCCACATCCTGCTATCATCTTATGATCAAGTAGCATTTGTTTAATGGGTTTATTTTGATATTTTTTAAGTTTAATACGATTTAAAAAGTGATTTAATGCATCATCATTAAATGGTTCAGGTGCAATATCAAGAAAAGCAGGGTAATCTTGGAAAGACGCCAAATTTCTTAACTCCCCAAATCGTCTGATATCCGAATATACTAGTTGTTTACCATTATCTAAGTGAAATACAACATGCCAATGTTTTCGATAATTTGGTGTACTAATATCCGATAATTTATCAACGATAAAAAAGCCTCCTGCCATACCTAAATGACTTAATATAATACGTTGAGTTTGGTTTTTTTGAATTGTGAAAACAATATATTTACTTCTACGTTCCACAGATTGAATAGCGTACCCTTCGCTATTCAATCGGAACCCATCCAAGTTGATACCCTTAATGATGGTCTCTTTTCCTTGTTGTTTTCCTTCTATAACTTTACTTGAAAATGTCACACTTTTAATTGTCGCATTTAAGATATAAGGTTCAATCCCTCTCTTTACATGTTCAACCTCTGGTAATTCTGGCATTTCTAATTCCTCTTTCTATTTTGCATCATACCATGTAGCTCCATAATTAGAGTCTACTTTTAGCGGTACATCTAATTGTAGTGCGTGTTCCATAATTTCTTCAACAAATAAACTGAAATCCTCTACTTCATTTGCTGGCATCTCGAAAATCAACTCATCGTGTACTTGTAATAACAATTGCGCATGGTATGACGTTTGTTTTATTTGTTTATCAAATTCAACCATTGCTAACTTAATAATATCTGCCGCACTACCTTGTATTGGCGTATTCATTGCTGTACGTTCAGCAAATCCTCTTAAATTAAAGTTTCGACTATTAATATCAGGAATATATCTACGACGATGCAATAATGTTTCCACAAATCCATCCGCTTTAGCATCTTTAACGATGTCAGACATATATTGTTTTACACCTGGAAAACTAGCTAAATAATCATCGATAAATGCTTTCGCTTTTTTTCGCGTAATATTCAAGCTTTGACTTAAACCATAATCACTAATACCGTAAACGATGCCAAAGTTAACAGCTTTCGCTTGTCTACGCATTAGCGCATCAACCTCTTCCGCTTCTACTCCAAATACTTTCATTGCAGTTGCAGTATGGACATCTCTTTCGTGAATAAATGCCTCTTTCATACTTTCATCCTGAGTGATATGCGCAAGCACACGTAATTCAATTTGAGAATAGTCTGCTGATAAAATCACACTGTCATTAGAAGTGGGTTTGAAGGCTCTTCTAATTTTACGTCCTTCTTCAAGACGAACAGGTATATTTTGTAAGTTTGGATCTACACTTGATAAACGTCCCGTTTGTGCTAACGTTTGGTTGAAGCGGGTATGAATGCGATTATCATCACTAATTACTTTTTGTAACCCTTCAACATAGGTAGATTGTAATTTAGATAATTGACGATATTCTAGAATGTAATCAATGATAGGATGTTGACCTTGTAGTTGTTCTAACACATCAACCGCAGTAGAATAACCTGTTTTAGTTTTCTTAATGACTGGTAATTCCAAAGTTTCAAATAGTACTACACCTAGTTGTTTAGGAGAATTAATATTAAATTCTTCTCCAGCTGCCTCATGTATATTACTGATTAATAAATCTAATTTCCCTTGAATTTCAGACTGCATTTCTTTCAAATCATTAGCATCAGTGAAAATGCCAGTTTCTTCCATTTCACTCAAGATGCGCGCTAATGGAAGTTCTAAGTTTAACAATAAATCTATTTGTTGATGTAATTTTAGTTCATCAACCATTTCAGGTTTACAAGCATGAATTGCCTCAGTAATGGATGCAATATGCTTATCTAAAACCGAATCTTCTGGAATGTGTCGTTTTTTTCCTTTTCCATAGATTGACACATCATCTTGAACATAGTTTTGTTTATAGTTACTAACAACCGAATTAACATCTTCAATTGTTCTTGATGGATCGATAATATAACTAGCTAACATAACATCAAACACAATATTTTTAATATCAATGTCTAATCTATGTGCAACAACGTATGTTTTTTTAGCATCATAAACTACTTTTTCTGTAGTTTCATTCTCTAGCCAATCAATCAGTTCTGGATAATCTTTAAGTTGATCAGCAGGAATAACAATGTGATCCACACCATTGTAGAAGCCAAATTTGAGAATAGCATCTTGTAAGTAATTGGTACCATCCACTTCAATATGGATGACCGCTTCTTTTAAATCATTAAAATTAATCTTGTTGAAATCATTATGTACTTCAAATACTTTGTTTTCTTGAGATTCTTCTGATGGATTACTATCGATATCAGCTAAGAGTTGTTTGAATTCTAACTTTTTAAACAGTTCAATTTTATCTTGATTATCATCTTGATTATCTAATTTAGTATCTTTAAGTGCTACTTCAATTGGACTGTCTTTATTTATTGTTGCTAAATCTTTACTCATGAATGCATCGTCACGACTATTCTCAAGTTTTTCTTTTAATTTTTTTCCTGAAACTGCATCTAAATTTTCATAGACACCTTCAACCGTATTAAATTGTTTCAATAACTTGATAGCTGTCTTCTCACCCACACCAGCAACACCTGGGATGTTATCAGAAGTATCACCCATGAGTCCCTTCATATCAATAATTTGACTAGGTACAAGCCCATCATATTTTTCATTAATAAATTCTGGAGTATAATGATCGACATCTGTAACACCTTTTTTAGTGTAATAGATGGTTACATGATCAGTAGCGAGTTGAGTTAAGTCTCTATCACCTGTAACAATGATTGTTTCAAATCCTTGCTCATTTGCTTCTTTGCTTAATGTACCAATGATATCATCAGCTTCGTAGTTCTCTAACTCATAATGTTTGATATGATACGTATCCAATAGTTGTCGAATATACGGGAATTGTTCACTTAATTCCGGTGGCGTGCTTTGTCTACCGCCTTTATATTCACTATATTTTGAATGTCTAAATGTAGTTTTGCCTGCATCAAACGCAACTAAAAAATGACTTGGTTGTTCTTCTCTTAAAATCTTTTCAAGTAACATCGCAAAACCATATATTGCATTCGTATGTATTCCTGCTTTGTTAGAAAGAAGTGGTAATGCATAAAATGCTCGAAAACTTAAACTATTACCATCAATTAAAACTAGTTTATTCAAAGCGTATACCTCCAGAGTGATTTTATTATATTTTAGCATATTCAGAGTTCGTTAACGAATGTATGGTTTCTTCAAAAGTCTTTGTTTGGTTAAAAATTTCTGCAAATAAAAAAGGCACTCTCGTTTCATTAATCAATTGAATAATTGAAAATGAACGAAAGGCCTTAATGGATGAAATATTATTTTTGTTCATCTATGAATGAAACTCTAAATAACGAACCTTCACCAATATTGCTCTCAACATTTATTGTACCATGATGTGCTTCGACAATATGTTTCGTTATAGACAACCCTAAGCCTGTGCCACCTGAATCTCTACTTCTCGCTTTATCTACACGATAAAATCTTTCGAAAATATGGTTTTGGTCACTCTTCTCAATTCCTATGCCAAAATCTTGAATTTCTAAGTTAACTTCAAGTCCTTTTCTATAAATTCTTACAATAACGTCACTATTTTCAAGTGAATAATTAATCGCATTTGAAAGTAAATTAGTAATGACTTGTGCCATTTTATTTTCATGTGCTTCTATGATGATATCTTTTTCAATTTCAGGCAAAATGCTAATATTTTTATATCTTGCTTGGTTTTGTAGATTATCAATAGTAGTATAAGCAAGTTCTGAGAGATTCACAAACGATGTTTCTATCTCAGTTTGTTGTTCGATATGAGATAAATCTAATAAGTCCGCAACAAGAGACTCAATACGATTAGATTCTTTTAAAATGATGTTTAAAAACATATCAAGCGATTCTTCATCGTTTTTTGCACCTTCAATTAATGTTTCAGCAAAACCTTTAATAGAAGTTATAGGCGTTTTAAGTTCATGAGAAACATTTGCCACAAATTCACGTCGTAAGTTTTCTAATTTTTTAAGATTTGTAATGTCATGCATAACAACAACCATACCTTGTAATTTCTTTTTAGATTTACTAAGTATTGGAACACAAGATAGATCAAAATATTTATGATGAACGTTATTTAATACGATTTCAATTTGATCATAGAGTGGCTTTTCAGTTTTAAAACTTTCTAAAATCAATTGTTGAATTTTAGTATCTAAATATGAGGTATACTTTTTATTTTCAACCTTACCATTTGGTCTAAACAAATCATAATAGGCGTGGTTTGCAACTACGATTTCGCCATGTTTGTCAATCATTAAAACGGAACTTGGAATATTTTCTAATGTAGTTTTTAAACGATTAGATTGCATTTTTTGCTTATTATTAAGCTTTTGTAAGCGTCTAGCCAAATCATTAGTTGTAACAAACAGTGCTTTGGTCTCCTTGACATTACTTTCAGGCACGCGAACATGATAATAGCCATCAGCGATTAACGAAGTCGCATAAGTAACCTCATTAATCGGTCTAATATATGTACGATGAATGCTTCTAACTGCCAAATATATTGCTAAAAGAACAATAATTCCAATTAAAGATAAATACTTCCACATACTCTTCTGTAATTCAAGAATTTCAGTATTCATCCCACTTATGTATACCGTTTTATCATTAATAACCGTTTTGAATGTATATCTTACCTGTCCATTTTCTCGATTATAAATAATATTAGACGGATTAGCTTCATTATCAATGTTATCATTAAATTTATGTTGATTCCCTGTTTGATAAATCACTTCTCCGTTTTTAGTAATCTTAACGATTAGATTTTGATTAGCTGAAATGTTCTTTATTTCCTTATTGTCATTTTGTTTGTTTAATTTGAGGAAATTTTCGGAAACATGTTTGAGCTCTGTGACTTGCGCTGTTGATAATATTTGATAAATTGTATGATGAATAATGATGCCTAAACCAATAAAACTGATAATGGTAATTGTACTTAATAATAATAATAACCGATGATGAAATTTAAGCATTAAGCCTTAGGTCTTTCTAATTTGTAACCAAGTCCACGAACAGTTTTGATTAATTTAGGTTGTTTTGGATTCTCTTCGAGCTTATCTCGCAAATGGCTAATGTGAACGTCTACAATTCGAGAATCGCCTGCGAATTCATAATTCCAAACTGAATTCAACATATGTTCACGGGTAATTACTCGCCCTTGTCTCTCTATGAGATATAATAGTAATTCAAACTCTTTAGGCGTAAGTTCTAATAACTCATCATCTTTATAAACTTCAAAGAACTCAGGTCTGATTCGAATGTTCTCAATCAATATATCCTCATCATCAACATCTTCTTTTTCAATTTCACTAGCAAATTTAGATCTTCTCAAGATAGCCTTCACTCTTGCAACTACTTCTCTCGGTGAAAAAGGTTTTGTCATATAGTCATCTGCACCTAATTCTAATCCTAATACGCGATCAAACTCATCATCTTTTGCAGTTAGCATTAAAATAGGGACTAAATTTTTATCAGAACGTATTGTTTTACATACTTCAATACCATCTTTTTTAGGTAACATTACATCCAAAACGACAAGTTCTGGTTGAATTTCATTTACCTTTTCCAAAGCTTCTTCGCCATCGTATGCTACTTCAACGATGTAACCAGCCGTTTCAAGATTATATTTTAATAAAGTTACAATTGATTGCTCATCGTCAACCACTAATACTTTTTGTGACATAATGTGCCTCCCTGAATAAATATAACATTTCAATTTCATTATAACGGAAGTTAAAACAAAAATAACATACAACATATTAAATTTACATAATCTTAACAATCAAATTATCATTTTCTAATTATTGAGTATTTGTATTACTATTATTTAAATATTGTTAAGGAAATATAAAATTATTTAACTGATTTTTTATAAAAAAAGGAATGGAACTGGATTTATTTAAATACCAAGTTCCACTCCTTTGAGTGATAGCAACTTCGAGAAAGGGTTTAAATAAAGCCTTTCTCAGATGTATTGCTAACTATCAAATTATCATGATTTAACTAAGATTACTTTGTATGAACAACTAAGCTTTGTTCACTTATTGACTTATTTTAAGTTTTTAATTAATTCATCAGCGAAATCTGAAGTAGATACTTCAGTAGCGCCATCCATTAAGCGTGCAAAATCATAAGTTACAACTTTAGATGCGATTGTCGCTTCAATTGCATCAGTAATCTTATCAGCAGCTTCTTGCCAGCCTAAATGTTCTAACATTAACACTGAACTTAACAATTCAGAAGATGGATTAACTTTATTTAAACCAGCATATTTAGGTGCTGTACCATGTGTTGCTTCAAAAATAGCGTGACCAGATTCATAGTTAATGTTTGCACCAGGTGCGATACCAATACCACCTACTTGAGCGGCTAAAGCATCTGAAATATAGTCACCGTTAAGATTCATTGTAGCAACAACATCATGTTCGGCTGGACGAGTTAAAATTTGTTGTAAGAAAATGTCAGCAATAGAATCTTTAATAATGATTTTTCCATCTTGTTCAGCTTTTTCTTGCGCTTGATTAGCTGCATCTTTACCATCTTGTTCAACTATTTCGTCATATTGTTGCCATGTAAATACTTTATCAGCAAATTCATTATGTGCTACATCATAGCCCCATTGTTTGAATGCACCTTCAGTAAATTTCATGATATTACCTTTATGAACAAGCGTTACCGTTTTACGGTCATTATCGATTGCATATTGGATTGCTGCTCTAACTAATCGCTCAGTACCTTCTTTAGAAACCGGTTTGACACCGATACCTGAAGTTTCTGGGAATCGAATATTCGTAGCACCCATTTCATTTTGTAAGAAATCAATTATTTTTTTAACTTCATCAGTACCCTCTTTAAATTCAATACCAGCATAAATATCTTCAGTGTTTTCACGGAAGATTACCATATCAACATCTTGTGGACGTTTAACAGGTGAAGGTACACCTTTGAACCAGCGTACTGGACGTAAGCAAGTAAATAAGTCTAACTCTTGACGTAAAGCAACATTTAATGAACGAATACCACCACCGATTGGCGTAGTTAATGGCCCTTTAATTGCAATTAAATATTCTTTTATTGTATCTAATGTTTCTTGAGGTAACCATTCACCAGTTTCGTCATAAGCTTTTTGACCAGCTAGAACTTCTTTCCATTCAATACGTTTCTCACCGTTATAAGCTTTTTCAACAGCTGCATCGATAACACGGCTTGCTGCTTTCCAAATATCTGGTCCAATACCATCACCAATTATGAAAGGAATAATTGGTTCATTAGGGACGTTTAATCCATCATTTAATCTTGTAATTTTTTCAGCTGACATAATTTTACCTCCAAATATTGTGAATCTATTTAACTTTATTTTTTATCTTTCTTCAATTGGTACATACTTACGATCTGTTTCACCGATGTAATTAGCTCTTGGACGCATAATTCTATTATCACGATATTGTTCTAGAATATGTGCAGTCCAACCTGATGTACGACTTACTGCGAATATAGGCGTAAATAAATCATGTGGGATATCCATACTATGATATACCGTAGCACTGAAGAAATCGACATTAGGAATAAGGCCTTTTTCTTCTTTCATACGTTTTTCAATAGCAATTGAAATATCATATAATTCGCTTCTACCAGTTTCAGAAGTAATTTTACGGCTCATCTCACGTAAATATTTGGCTCTAGGATCTCCGTCTTTATAAACTCTGTGACCGAATCCCATAATTTTTTCTTTGTTTTTGAATTTTTCATCTAAGTAAGCATCCACTTCATCTACTGATTTAACATCAGAAAGCATGCTCATAACTTGTTCATTCGCACCACCATGTAATGGTCCTTTTAATGAACCTACTGCAGCTGCAATGCCTGAATACATATCAGATAAAGAAGAAACGGCACAACGAGCTGTAAATGCAGAAGCATTAAGCTCATGGTCTGCATGCAATACTAAAGCTTTATTAAATGCTTCAACTTCAGTATCTGTAGGTAATTCCCCTCTTAACATATATAAGAAGTTCGCTGCATAGCCTAAATCAGGATTTGGTTTAACAGGTTCTTTTCCTTCACGAACACGTGCAAATGCTGTAACTAAAGAAGCAATTTTAGCTTGAATACGAATGGCTCTTTCTTTTCTATTTTCTTCTGTTTCATTTTCAGCATCAGGATCAAAGTGTGCAATATATGATACAGATGTACGTAATGCCGTCATAGGATGCACATTATCCGTCGCATATTCTTCAAAATGTTTATAAACTCTTGGATTTAGAGTCATATAATGATTTAATTTTTCTCTCAATGCATCTAATTCATCTTGTGTTGGTAGTCTATAGTTCCATAATAAGAACACGACTTCTTCAAATAATGCATTTTCTGCTAAATCATCAATATCATATCCCGCATATGTTAATTGACTATCAATAATTGAACTGATTTTTGTTTCAGCTGCAATTACCCCTTCTAAACCTTTTTGTAATTCTGCCATAAGTAATTCCCCTTTTCTTATACATAATGTAATGGCTTTCAAGTACCATTATAGCCAAACAAATAACTTTTGTGAACGATTATATATCGCTCAATAAATGGTAATTAACTTTAATTTAATAGACTTATTTTTACTCAAATACCCAATAAACGCCATTATATAAGCATTCAATCCAATTCAAATTATGTAATTAATGAGAAAATATTGAAAATTTCATTTTTATTATCAAGCTTGATTACAATTATTTAATCAAAATTTAAAGGAATTTTTAGAAAATATTAGAAAAATAATTGTCGAATTGAATATATAGGTGCATAATAATATTAATTAAATGTAAGGGAGTTGTCTTATGGCTGAAGAAAAATTACAAAGAGGATTGAGTAATCGTCATGTGCAATTGATTGCTATTGGCGGCGCTATTGGTACTGGGTTATTCTTGGGAGCAGGTCAAACCATAGCAATGACTGGTCCATCTATTCTATTAACTTATATTATTATAGGTTTCATGTTGTTCATGTTTATGAGAGGCTTAGGTGAGATTATTATTCAAAATACTCGCTTCAAATCTTTCGCCGACGTGACAAATGAATACATAGGACCATTTGCTGGTTTCGTTACTGGTTGGACATATTGGTTATGTTGGATTATAACAGGTATGGCAGAAGTTACAGCGGTTGCGAAGTACGTTAGTTTCTGGTTCCCTGCAATTCCTAACTGGATCAGTGCACTATTTTGTGTACTTATATTAATGCTATTTAATTTACTAAGTGCTAAATTATTTGGCGAATTAGAATTCTGGTTCGCTATTATCAAAATCATAACAATTATTGCTTTAATTGTTGTAGGTTTAGTGATGATTTTAATTGCTTATAAAACACAATTTGGACATGCTAGTTTCACAAATTTATATAAACATGGCATATTTACTAATGGTGCATCTGGTTTCTTTATGTCATTCCAAATGGCGTTATTCTCATTCGTAGGTATCGAAATGATTGGTGTTACTGCAGGCGAAACTAAAGACCCAGAAAAAACAATTCCAAAAGCGATTAATGCTGTACCTTTGAGAATTTTAGTATTCTATGTGGGTGCATTAGCAGTTATCATGTCTATTATTCCTTGGGATAAAGTTGATCCTAATGAGAGTCCATTTGTTAGATTATTCTCATTAATAGGTATTCCTTTCGCTGCTGGATTAATCAACTTTGTAGTACTTACTGCGGCAGCTTCATCTTGTAATAGTGGTATATTCTCAAATAGCCGTATGCTATTCGGATTATCTGAGCAAGACCAAGCACCACCAATCTTTAGAAGTACAAATAAAAATGGTGTTCCTCATTTTGCTATCATTGGTTCATCAGCATTATTATTAGTTACAGCGTTATTAAACTATATTTTCCCTGACGCTACATTAGTGTTTACGTATGTAACTACTATTTCGACTGTATTATTTATTATCGTATGGGCATTAATTATTATTGCTTATATTAATTATCACAGAAAAAATCCAGAGTTACATAAAACTGTATCATATAAACTTCCTGGTGGTAAATATATGGGTTATGCAATTTTAGTATTCTTCTTCTTAGTATTTTGTTTATTATTTGTAAATGAAACAACTAGAAATGCTATCTTCCTAACTCCTATATGGTTTGTACTATTAGGTTTAATGTACTTAAGATATAGACAAGTTGCAAAACGTACTAAATAGTTGAAACATTGATTAAGACGTAAAAAGGCCAGTAGATGAATTGTTATCAATTCATCTGCTGGCCTTTTATTGTTATCACTGCTGTTGAGATAGTGTCTATGTCGGTTCGAATATCAATCTATTGTTTCTTTAATATTAGCTTCGAATTCATCCAATAGCGCACGTGCTTCATCAACAGACTCTGTACTCATTAATTGATGACGTAATTGGCTAGCACCTTTGATACCTTTTACGTAAATCTTGAAAAATCTTCGTAAACTTTTGAATTGTTGGCTTTCATCATTACTATATTTTTCAAACAATGTTAAATGCAATCTAAATAGATCTAATAATTCTTTACTTGAGTGTTCACGAGGTTCTTTTTCAAAAGCAAAAGGATTATTAAAAATCCCTCTACCAATCATAACGCCATCTACCCCGTATTTGGTCGCAAGTTCTAGTCCAGTTTGTCTATCAGGAATGTCACCATTAATCGTTAGTAACGTATTTGGGGCAATCTCATCTCTTAACTCTTTAATCGCTTCAATTAATTCCCAATGAGCATCTACTTTACTCATTTCTTTACGCGTTCTGAGATGGATTGATAAGTTTGCAATGTCTTGTTCAAAGACATGCTTTAACCAATCTCTCCACTCATCGATATCGTAATATCCTAGACGTGTTTTTACACTTACTGGTAAGCCTCCTGCTTTTGTTGCTTGAATAATTGCTGCCGCAGTTTCTGGTCTTAGTATTAAACCAGACCCCTTTCCTTTCTTAGCCACATTAGCAACAGGACATCCCATATTTAAATCTATACCTTTAAATCCCATGTCCGCTAAACCAAAGCTCATCTCTCTAAATTGTTCTGGCTTATCTCCCCATATATGGGCTACCATTGGCTGTTCATCTTCACTAAAAGTCAACCTTCCACGTACACTATGGATACCTTCTGGATGACAAAAACTTTCAGTGTTAGTGAATTCAGTGAAAAAAACATCAGGTCTTGCTGCTTCACTTACAACGTGACGAAAAACAATATCAGTTACATCCTCCATTGGTGCCAAAATAAAAAAAGGACGTGGTAATTCACTCCAAAAATTTTCTTTCATAATTATTAAACCTTCTTATATTAGTATCTCAAATTTTATCCATGCTATATTACCATAAAAAATAAACATATTCAAAATGAAGTTTTCTAAGTTCCATAAACTTCTATGCAAAAACAGAACGGGAGTGGCACAGTGTTCACTGTCTCACTCCCGTATCGAAGACTAAAATGTTGAAAAACTTCTTTCACAAAAATATTCCAATTCTAGTCAACTACTGTGGTTTAGCAATGTAGCATAAATAATACATTTTATATTGTACACTTTAGCTAATCATAATGACTCTTTAAGCGTCTCATACACTACGCAATTGTGCTTTTATCATCAAAGATTAAAGAACATTTGCATAGCCTTCAAAGATTTTACCTTGAGCTGCATCGACGGTTACTAAGATACCATCTTTTAATTCTTTAGTCGCATTTTCAACACCAATAATCGTTGGAATACCTTTTTCAAGACCAATAATTGCACTTGGTGAAGTGATACCATTTTCTTCTGTGATTAAGCCAACCGCTTGTTCAATGTAAGGTACTAGTGTTTCATCTACAGAGTTTGTTACAATAATTGACTCACTTAAATCTACACCTTCTAAATCGTTTGCACTGTTTGCAACTACTGTTTTACCAACAACAGATCCACGACCTACACCTTGCCCTTTAGCAATTTCATCGCCAACTAAATGTAATTTCATCATGTTAGTTGTACCTTTTTCACCAGTAGGTACACCAGCAGTGATAATGATTAAGTCACCATTTGTAACGCGACCAGTTTCAACTGCAGTTGCAACTGCATTATTTAATAAGTCATCCGTAGTTTTACGTCCTTTTTTAATGACAGGATATGCACCCCAAACTAAAGCTAATTGACGCGCAGTATGTTCACTTGGTGTCACTGCAATAATATCTGAATGAGGACGATATTTTGAAATTGTTACAGCTGTAGAACCACTTTCAGTTGCCGCAACAATTGCTTTTACATTTAAGTTTAATGCAGTATGTGCAACTGATACACCAATAGCGTTAACTAATGAAGTTTCTACTAATTTAGTACGGTCTGATAATAATTTTTTATAATCTTGAGCAGCTTCAGCAGAAACAGCAATATTTCTCATTGTTTTAACAGCTTCTTCAGGATATAAACCTGCAGCAGTTTCACCTGAAAGCATCACAGCGTCAGTACCATCATAGATCGCATTGGCAACGTCACTTGCTTCTGCTCTAGTTGCACGTGGATTACGTTGCATTGAATCTAACATTTGTGTTGCAGTAATAACTGGTTTACCTAATTTATTACATTTTCTAATTAAATCTTTTTGTACGATTGGTACTGATTCAGGTGGTATTTCAACACCCATATCACCACGAGCTACCATTAAACCGTCAGATACTTCTAATATTTCTTCGATATTATCAATACCTTCTTGGTTTTCAATTTTAGGGAAAATAGTAATGTTATGATTATTTTCTCTTTCTAAAATTTCACGAATGTCTAAAACATCACTAGGACGACGTACAAAGCTTGCTGCGATATAATCAACATCTTCTTTGATACCAAATAAGATATCGTCAGCATCTTTATCAGTAATACCAGGTAAATTAACTTTTACGCCAGGTAAGTTAACACCTTTTTTATTTTTTAATTCACCAGTGTTTAAGATATCACATTTAACTTCGCCTTTAGTTTTATCGATGTCTTTAACTTGTAATTCAACTAAACCATCATCAAGTAAGATGTATGACCCTACTTGCACATCATTAATTAAGTCTTCATAAGTTACTGAGAATTTTTCAGGTGTACCTTCAACTTGTGACATACTTACGATTACTTCTTTGCCTTTTTCAAGCATAATTAAGCCATCTTTCATGTCATGAGTACGAATTTCAGGTCCTTTTGTATCTAATAAGATACCGATTGTTTTACCTAATCTATCTGCTACTTTACGAATCGTATCAATACGTGCTTTATGTTCTTCATGACTACCATGAGAGAAGTTCAAACGCGCTACGTTCATACCAGCTTTCATTAATTTTTCTAACATTTCTTCAGACTCTGATGCAGGTCCAATTGTACATACAATTTTAGTCTTTCTCATTTTAAAAAGCCTCCTAAATTAAATAGATAACTCTTTCGCTAATTCATAAATATCTGTATTAAATTTATGGTCGTTGCCATTGAAGATTTCATCAAATGGTGTTGCAGTCAATTTATTATTCATGATACCAACACCTTGTCCAGAACGACCTTGCATTAATAGATCAACAGCATAACCACCTAAACGTGATGCTAGTACTCTATCAGCACCAGATGGGCTACCGCCACGTTGAATGTGACCTAATACAGATACACGTGCATCAACATTAATATATTTCATCAATTGATCCGCACATTCTTGACCACTCATACTTCCTTCAGCTACCATCACGATTGAGTGTTTCTTACCACGCTTGATACCACTTTCTATCTTTTCAGCGATATCTTTAATGTCTGTATTCGCTTCTGGAACTAATATTGTTTCAGCACCTACTGATAATCCAGCCCAAAGTGCTAAATCACCGCAATCACGACCCATAACTTCAACAACAAATGTTCTTGCATGACTTGAAGCAGTATCTCTGATCTTATCGACACTATCAATAATCGTATTTAATGCTGTGTCAAATCCAATTGTGAAGTCTGTACCATTAATATCATTATCAATTGTACCTGGGATACCAATCGTCTTAATATCTTTAGTTTCTTCACTAATACGTTGGGCACCTCGGTAACTACCGTCTCCTCCAACTACTACGAGTCCTTCAATACCACGTTTGTGTAAATTCTCTATACCTTTTTGTCTTACACTTGCCTCTTTGAATTGAGGACATCTTGCAGAGTAAAGGAAAGTACCTCCACGTTGAATTGTATCCCCTACTGAACCCAATTCTAATTTATGAATATTATCATCTAGCAATCCTTGATAACCTTGATAAATTCCATAAACTTCAATGTTGTTATAAATCGCCTTACGTACAACTGCTCTTACAGCAGCATTCATGCCTGGTGAATCTCCACCACTAGTTAAAACCGCAATTTTCTTCATGACGACATTCCCTTTCCTAACTAGATTTCTCTTTAATAATAAATTACCACAATTTTTTTTAGTGTTCCATCAATATAGGTGTATAAAATTGATGTAAACGTTTTATAAAGAAAATTTCTAATGATACAGAAAAAAAGGTGGGACAAAATTCTATACGAATTTTTTGTCCCACCCGCTTAGGAATGACAAGAACATTATAGGTTATATAAATGCTTTCATTGCTCAGTGAATTGATGCAAATGATATTTAAATTTGAAAGTTATTATAGTCATTAATTCCTTTATTAATTTTCAATAAAAGAACCAATATTTCTAAATTTCGTAAATCTGTTTTCAACGAGTTCATCACTACTTAATGATTGTAATTGTTCTAATTGATTAATGAAGGCCTTTTTAATTTCAACCGCTTGTTGCTCTACATTATTATGTGCACCACCTAATGGTTCATCAATAACGTTGTCTATCACTTTTAAATGATATAAATCTTTTGCAGTGATTTTCATCGTTTCGGCAGCCATTTTAGCTAATGAACTATCTTTCCATAATAGTGCTGCGGCCCCTTCTGGAGAAATAACAGAATAAGTACTATTTTCAAGCATCATAATTCTATTTGCAATACCAATGCCGAGTGCGCCACCACTACCACCTTCACCGATAACAATTGCTATAACAGGTACTTTTAATGAAGCCATCTCTACTAAATTTCTAGCAATAGATTCACTTTGACCTCGCTCTTCAGCAGCTTTACCTGGATAGGCACCTTTAGTATCTATAAATGTGAAGATAGGTCTATTAAATTTCTCAGCTTGTTTCATTAATCTTAAGGCTTTACGATATCCCTCAGGATGAGCCATCCCAAAGTTACGGTAAATATTATCCTTAGTATCTTTACCTCGTTGTTGGCCTATTACTGTGACAGGTGTTCCATTCAAATAGCCAATCCCACCTATCATCGCAGGGTCGTTTCTAAAATTACGGTCACCATGTAATTCAATAAATGAATCAAAGATATACGGGATATAATCTAACGTTGTAGGTCTTTCTTGAAGACGTGCAATTTGTACTCTATCCCATGGCTTGAGATTGGTATATATTTTTTTAGTTTCTCTTTCAAGTGATGCCTCAAGTAAATCAATTTCATCCTGTAAATCGACATCATTTTTTTCTTGAGATTGTTTAAGTGATTCAATTTTATTTTTTATTTCAAAAAGTGGTTTTTCAAAATCAAGCATCTTTTTTCACCTCTTGGTGCATTTTTAATAACTGGGCAAGTGTATCTTTCATTTCTTTACGATGAACAACTTTATCTAATTGTCCATGTTCAAGTAGAAACTCTGCAGTTTGGAAATCATCTGGAAGTTTCTCATTGATAGTTTGTTCAATGACACGTCGACCAGCAAATCCTATTAATGCTTTAGGCTCACTTAAATTGATGTCACCAACAGATGCAAAGCTTGCAGAAACACCACCAGTTGTTGGATGCGTTAAATATGAAATATAAAGTAATCCCGCATCTGAATGTCGTTTTAAGGAAACACTCGTTTTACCCATTTGCATTAACGAAATAATCCCCTCTTGCATTCTTGCACCACCACTTGCAGAAAACAAAATAAACGGTAGTCTATGTTCTGTAGCGTAATCTATAATTCGACATATTTTTTCACCAACAACGGACCCCATACTTCCCATTCTAAATCTAGCATCCATAACTGCAACACCAAATTCAATACCCTCTAATTTGGCAGTACCAGTCACAACAGCCTCACTTAAATCTGTTTTTTGTTGATCTTTTTCAATTTTCTCTTGGTAACCAGGGAAGTCTAATGGATTTGCTGATGTCATACCTTTATCGAATTCAACGAAACTATTCTCATCAGTAATTGCTTCAATTCTTTTGTAAGCAGGCAATGCAATATGATGATCACAGTTAAAGCATACATTCAGATTTTCATTTAATTCTTTTGTATACATTATTTTTTTACATTTAGGACATTTTGTCATAATGCCTGCTGGTACTTCATTTTGTTTTGAGTCTTGGACTGTTAAATATTTTCGCTTTTTACTACTGCGATTAAAAAAGTCTTTAAACATTCGTAAACCTCCACCTAACCATACAACATTAATTGTTTACATTCTGAAATAATAATATCGAACATAAAATATGAGCGAGACATTATGGATACGTTATATCATAATGTCTCAATTATACATGTCTATGTTTCTATATAAAAATCGTTGCCCTTCTAGGTTATTTCAAATCTGTTAATTGCATTGTTTTATCATAAACCGCTTGTGGATCAACCTCTATTCTTGCTACACCAGTTTCCATTGCCGCTTTAGCGACTTCTCGTGCAACTGAAGGTGCCACTCTTTTATCGAAAGGCCCAGGAATACAATAATCTGGGTTAAGTTCATCAGCTTCTATTAAATTCGCAATTGCTTCAACTGCTGCTTTTTTCATATCTTCATTGATATGTGTTGATTCAGTATCTAAGGCGCCTCTAAAAATACCCGGGAATGCTAATACATTATTAATCTGATTTGGGAAATCTGAGCGCCCTGTACCTACAACTTTAGCACCCGCTTCTTTTGCATCATTTGGTTTAATTTCTGGATCAGGGTTAGCCATTGCAAATATAATTGCGTCATCAGCCATTGATTTAACCATGTCTTTAGATAGTAAGTTGGCAACTGAAACACCTATAAATACATCAGCACCTTTAATTACATCTTTTAATGATCCTTCAATCTTATCTTTGTTAGTGAATTTAGCAACATAATCTTTAGTATCATTCATACCATACGAACGTCCTTCAAAAATGGCACCTCTTGAATCGCACATGATCATGTTTCTAACACCATAAGAATCTAACAATTTAACTATTGCAATGCCTGCTGCACCTGCACCATTTAACACAACTTTGATATCGGATAAGTCTTTATCTACAATTCTTAACGCATTGATTAAACCTGCCATCGTCACAATTGCTGTACCATGTTGATCATCATGAAATACTGGAATGTTTGTTTCTTTTTTAAGACGCTCCTCTATTTCGAAACATCTAGGTGCTGAAATATCTTCTAAATTGATACCGCCGTAGTTTGGTGAAATTAATTTTACAGTTCTAATAATTTCTTCAGGGTCTTTCGTATCTAAAGCGATAGGTACACCGTTAATTCCGGCAAAACTTTTAAATAGAACAGCTTTACCTTCCATAACTGGAATACTCGCTGATGCGCCTATATTACCTAAACCTAGTACCGCGGTACCATCAGTAACGACCGCTACGGTATTTCTTTTAATTGTGTAATCGTATACCGTTCTTGGATCTTCATGGATTTCTTTACAAGGCTCTGCTACACCTGGTGAGTAGGCTAAACTTAACTCTTCTTTATTAGTAACTTTAATATTAGGTGTTATTTCCAACTTACCTTGATTTTCTTTGTGCATTTGTAATGCATCATCTCTTAAAGACATTAAATCAACCCCTATTTATTTACTAATATACCGACAATTTAATCAGTATAATGAATTTATATACGCTTTATTTAAAAATTTTTAACATAAAATAAACTGATGACTTTATTTTATAAATCATCAGTTTACTATATCATAATTTTTTTAGACATAAAAGTTATAAAATTCTAATATCACTCGGTTTAAACGCTTTAATAAAGTTTGTAATCGTATCTGGTGTTTTAGTCAAACTTCCTAAATAATCAAGTTTACCAGTCTGTTCGTTATATATATTAACATGAATCATTTGGCCATTATGTTTTGCATTAAGTTGCTGTTTTATAGCTTCTATGTGTTGAATGTTTCTTAAAACTATCTGTGTGGCTTCATTAATTTTAGTTGATTCAAAATGCTCAACTGAATCCATTTGATTTATAATGAGTTGCAATTGTTGGTTTCTCTTCTCAAATTTCCCCCACACAATATACATTTTCTTCTCGTTTAATTGTGTTTCATAACGTTTGAATTTATCCGGAAACAGAACTGCATCCATAACATGACGGCCATCATTAAGAACTAAAAACGCCATATTTTGACCATTTTTTGTTCTTATCTGTTTAATTTGATCCGCTTGAATTAAGATTGGTTTGTGATTTAGGACATTACCTAGTGTATAGATTCCTAAATATTGCTTTTGCTTGAATTGCTTTTCAACTGGATGATTGGAGATATAAAAACCTAGATATTCCATTTCATAATTACTAATCATTTGATCACTAAATTCTTCTTTGTCAGTGTAAGATTGCTTTGGTGTTAACATGTCTAACAATAAATTATTTTGTTCTACATCTGATACTTCATCTAACACTTGATCAATGGCACCTACTAATGTTGCACGTGTTTTTCCAAATGAATCAAAAGCACCTACTAGTATTAATGATTCAAGTAATCTTTTAGTTTTAATGCGATTCGGTATGCGTCTAGCAAAGTCAAAGAAATCTTTATATTTACCATTTTCATATCTTTCATCTACAATTGATTTCACGCTTTGATAACCAACACCTTTAATGGCACCTAAAGATAGATAAATATTGGATTGAGTAGCCTTATAATACCAATGACTTTCATTAATATTAGGTGGTAAAATTTTTAATTGTTGATTTTTAGCTTCGTCAATGATAGCAGCGGTTTTGGCTTCATTTCCAACCACATTACTTAAGATATTTGCATAAAAATAATTAGGATAATGTACTTTTAAATATGCCATAATATAAGCAATTTTAGAATAGCTTACTGCGTGCGCTCTAGGGAACCCATAGTCAGCAAATTTAAGTATTAAGTCAAAGATTTGTTTACTTATTGTTTTATCATAATTATTTTTCATCGCACCTTCGATAAAGTGTTGTCTTTCACTTTCTAAGACAGCTCTATTTTTTTTGCTCATTGCACGGCGTAATATATCTGCCTGACCATAACTAAAGCTCGCAAACTTACTTGCTATTTGCATAATTTGTTCTTGATAGATGATAACACCATACGTATTTTTAAGTATAGGAGCTAAATCAGGATGTAAATAGTTAATTTCACTTTCGTTATGTCTTCGTGAAATATATGTTGGAATTTCTTCCATAGGTCCTGGTCGATAAAGCGAGGTAACTGCAACGATATCTTCAAAATGCTCAGGTTGTAATCTTTTCAAAACTTTTCTTACGCCATCTGATTCAAGTTGGAAAATACCAGTTGTATCGCCTCTAGACAACAGCTTAAACACATCGTCATCATCAAATGGTATAGATTCAATCTCAATAGAGATGTTTAAATCTTTTTTCACTTGAGTCACAATTTGATGAATAATGGATAAATTTCTCAATCCTAAAAAGTCAATTTTAAGTAAACCAATGCGCTCTGCTTCTGTCATCGTCCATTGCGTTAGTAAACCCGTGTCCCCTAATGTCAACGGTGCATAGTCATATAATGGTTGATCATTAATAATAATACCTGCTGCATGCGTAGAAGTATGTCTAGGTAATCCTTCTAATTTTTTACTTAATTCAAACCATTTCTCATGTCTATGATTTCTATGTACAAACTGTTTAAATCGCTCATCTTCATACGCCTTGTCTAATGTTATTCCAAGTTGATGAGGGATTAATTTAGAAATCTCATTTAATGTCGTATCATCAAAGCCAATAATACGGCCCACATCTCTTGCAACTGCTCTAGCTAATAGATGACCAAAAGTTACGATACCTGAGACACGATGGTGTCCATATTTGTCTTGTACATATTGTATGACCTTGTCCCTTCTTGTATCTTCAAAATCGATATCAATATCTGGCATTGTCACACGTTCTGGGTTTAGAAAACGCTCAAATAGTAGGTTGAATTTAATAGGATCGATGGTTGTGATACCTAGCAAATAGCTTACTAGAGATCCCGCTGAAGAACCACGTCCAGGTCCAACCATTACATCATGTGTTTTAGCATAATGAATTAAATCACTTACAATCAAGAAGTAGTCTTCAAAGCCCATTTCCGTAATAACCTGATATTCATGATTCAACCTTTGGATATAACGTTCATCTTGATGTAATCCAAACTTCTGTAAACGCGATTGTAATTGAGACCATAAATACTGTTTAGAGGAATCACCTGATGGCGCATCAAATTTAGGTAGTAAATTTTGATGATATTCTATATTGGCATTACACATATTGGCCAATTCGAGTGTATTATCCCACACTTCTGTCGATACATTTAATGACGCTATCTCATTTTGATTCGGAAAATGTTCTCCCATGCTTTCAGTTTCATGAACTAAATCCAATTTAGTGTTGTTTTTAATTGCCTCAAGCGCAGGTATGGTTTCTACATCTTCTTCATTCAAATAACGCGCATTTTCAAGCCAAACTATTTTTAATCGGTTATAAAAAGTTATATCACTTGAATGATTAATATATACATAGTCGTGATTACTGAAATGATCAATAATGGCATAATGTGATTGATCTGCTTGTTTAAAAATAATTGCCAAATTGCTTGCATAACGTTTTAACCAATCAATAGAGATGACATCTTTTTGTTTCATCTTTATTGCAGAAGAGAGTTGGTACAGTGACTTTAGGCCATCATTATTCATCGCCAAAATCACAGTTTCTATTGTATATAAACCATCCGTTACGTGTGCGGTCATTCCAAAAATTGGTTTAATATTGGCTTTTATACAAGCATCATAAAATTTAGGGAAGCCATATAAAACATTAGTGTCAGTAATTGCTAACGAATCATAGTGATTATGTTGTGCTTTTTTGACTACATCATTAATTCTTAAACTAGAATTCAATAAATCGTAGGTTGTATGAAGATTTAAGTGTGCAACCATTGATGACTTCCTTTCTAAATTTTATAATTTTTGGCGTAATGCTTGCGCTAAGTCTTCAAATTCGTCCCAACTGTATACAGATACACCTGACGCATTAGGGTGTCCTCCACCACCAAATTGATTAGCGATATCATTAATAGTAATCCCTTTTGAGCGAATGCGGCATCTAATTTGATCCCCTTCGTCTACACCAAACATCCATATTTTCAAACCGCTAATATCTGCTACAGTATTTACAAATTGAGATGCTTCATTGGGTTGGATATTAAATTGTTTTAATACATCATTTGTAATTCGAATTTGACAATATTCATGGGACTCTGAAAGCTCAAAATGCTGCAAAATATATCCTTGAAACGGCATTAATTTAGGATCTTTTTCTGACATCTTATTTAACTCAGCATTATGATTAAATGGAAATGCTAATAATTGACTAGCGACTTCCATCGTATGCGTCGATGTATTACTGAATAAGAAACGTCCAGTATCACCCACTATACCTAGGTATAATACACGTGCGACATGTTCATTGATAATGCTAAGATCATTAAAATGAGTAATAAAATCAAATATAATTTCACTTGTTGATGATGCTTCAGTATTAACATAATTGATTTCCCCATATTGATCGATTGCCGGATGATGATCAATTTTAATTAATGCTTGTCCGTTGCCGTATCTTTGGTCATCAATACGAGGCGCATTAGCTGTATCACAGACAATGACTAGTGCATCGTTGTATACATTATCTTCGACTGTGTCTAACTCTCCTATAAATGATAAAGATGGCTCTCCTTCACCAGTTGCGTATATATTTTTTTCAGGAAACTTACGTTCAAGATATAACTTCAATCCAAGTTGAGAACCGTAAGCATCTGGATCGGGTCTTACGTGTCTATGAATAATAATTGTATTCGCTTCTTTTATTTTGTTCATAATCTCATTAAAAATTTCTACCATTGTAAAATCTCCTTTTAAAAATATTTCTTTTAAAATTAATTATTTTGCATATCTTCGAACATCTGACAAATAATCATTGCATTCGCTACTTTATCATTACCGCTTAACATCGTGACTTCTAATTTAGCAAAATTACGTCCAACATCAAGCATATCGTATTCTACGCTTATAGATGCTTCGATAGGCACTGTTTTAATATAAATAATGTTTAAACTTTCAATCATTACATCGACTTTTTTATATTTACGTAATTGGTGTTTAATTGTCTCTTCAATAATTGCAACGAAGACGGCTTTACTGAGTGTACCGTACTGATTAGTCAATAATGGAGATACTTCCACTGAAATAGCATTTTGGGCAATTGTGATATGTTTTGCTATCTGATCATTAATGGTCTCACCTATTTGAGGTTGTCTGCCTATTAGTTGCATTGCTTTCAAAACATCATCTCTCGTAATGACACCTATCGCTTTTTTATTTTGTGTTACTGGCAATATTTCAATACCTTCCCAAATCATAATATGTGCACAACTCGCTACTGTTGTGTTTAATTCCACATTGATGGGACGTTTAGTCATCACCTTAGCAATCGTATCATCGGCATTCATTTGAATAACTTCTTTACTCGTAACGATACCAACTAATCTCCAATCCTTATCTACAACAGGAAATCTTGAATGTCCAGTTACTTTTGCACGTGATTTGTAATCTTTTATTCCCATCTCATCAAAAACAACTGTCATATCATTAATCGGCTTTACGATATCTTCTACGATTAGAATTTCTTTTCGAATCATTTGGTTATACATCGCTCTATTAATAATATTTGCTACTAGAAATGTATCATAATTTGAAGATAGGATTGGTAAATCATGTTTATTGGCATAATCAATAATCTTTTGAGTGGTTTTAAAACCACCTGTAATCAGTACGCCACTCCCTCTTTTTAAAGCTTCTAATTGAACATCTGGTCTATTCCCAACAATTAAAAGTGTATGATGACTTAAATACTTAACGACATCTTTAAGTTCCATAGCGCCAATCGCAAATTTAGAAACACTTTTCGATAATCCATTTTTACCACCAATGACATCGCCATCAATTATTTTTAATATTTCTTTGAACGTTAAATTTTCAATTTCTTCTCGGTTCTTTTTATCAATACGTACTGTACCAACTCTATCTATGGTAGTTACTAATCCGAGTTGACCCGCATCTTTAATAGCTCTATATGCTGTCCCCTCAGATACTTTCATTACTTTGGCAACTTTCCTGACAGAAATTTTTTGGCCAACATTTAATGATTCTATGTATGCTATGATTTGTTCATGTTTAGTCATTGAAATACCTCTTTATAATGTACAGTGTTTTATCTATTATAACTTTTTAAGCCAAAAAAATCGATTTACAAAATGTAAATTCATCCGTCTTAAATAAGCATAATGAGTTTGATTTTTTATTAAATATTAAATCAATTTATGTAAATTAAATATTTAATTATTTTAATTATATACATTGGTAAAATTAAAATATTTTATATATAATTGAATGTGAGGAGGGATGACCTATGTATAAAAATATTTTATTAGGTGTAGATACTCAATTAAAAAATGAAAAAGCGTTAAAAGAAGTATCAAAATTGGCAGGTCCAGATACTGTAGTAACTATTTTAAATGCGATTGGTGAGCAAGATGCCCAAGCATCAATTAAAGCTGGTACACATATTAATGAATTGACTGAGAAACGTAGTCGATTATTAGAAAAAACACGTACTACTTTAGAAGATTATGGCATTGATTACGATCAAATCATTGTACGTGGAAACCCTAAAGATGAATTAGTAAAACACGCAAATAGCGGTAAATACGAAATTGTTGTATTGAGTAACCGTAAAGCTGAATCACAGAAAAAATTCGTACTAGGAAGCGTAAGTCACAAAGTAGCCAAACGTGCTACCATCCCTGTATTAATTGTAAAATAGTTAGTAAACTGTTTGAAATAAAAATTAAATTACTAGGGAGCGGGACAGAAATAAAAAATTCGTTGTCCTCCCCACCTGGCTTTGTTTGTAGAATTTCTTAGTGACGTTCTCTTCGCCGGGATCTGGCTATTAAGTAGCGCTAGGTTTAAAAAGCTTGATATACGTATATTTTCAAATCAGTTACCAACTGCCAAAATGATAATGAGGCTGAGACATATGACTATGTCCCAGCCTCTTTTATTTGTATTAAGAAATAATTTATAAGTCCATTTACGATTAAATTAGAAAGTAACTGAATCACCAGGTTCTAATATTTGTACCTCACCTTCATGAACTGCATCTTTAAATTGCTGAGGATCTTGTTCAATTAAAGGGAATGTATTGTAATGTACAGGAACAGAGATTTTTGGTTTTACAAATTCATTGATGGCATAGCTCGCATCATCAATACCCATTGTAAAATTATCGCCAATCGGAACAAAGCAAACATCAACTGGGTGTCTATCAGCGATTAACTTCATATCACTAAATAATCCTGTATCACCCATGTGATAAATTGTTTTACCTTCTACTTCTAAAATGAGTCCCATAGGCATTCCTAAATATACCGGTATACCATTTTCATGCGTAAAGCTAGAACTATGGAAAGCTTGTACGTATTTTACACTACCAAAATCAAATGTTGCTTTCCCACCAATATTCATGCCATGCACATCTTCAACACCATAATAAGTGCTTAAATACCCTTGTAACTCAGCAGAGCCTATGACAGTTGCGTGATTACGATTTGCTAATTCTACTACATCCCCAAAGTGATCAGCATGACCATGCGTTAAGATGATGTAATCTACATCTAAGGTTTGTTCATCTAAATCACATTTGTCATTACCTGAAATAAATGGATCTACAATTACTTTTTTACCATTACCTTCAAAATAAATCGTTGATTGACCATGAAAAGAAAGTTTCATAATTATAGCCTCCTATAGCTTGATTAATTGTATTATACCCTAGCTATAAAAACTTATAACATAAACTGGAAATAAACCATTACTTTATTAAATCATTTTGAATTATCGCTCAATTAGACGTAAAATTAAACTAAATACTTTATGGAGATGATTAGATGAGTAAAATCGAAACAATAATTGAACAATTAAACCAAGCGAAAGCTGATGCGGCATGGATAACAACGCCACTGAATGTATTCTACTTCACTGGATATAGAAGTGAACCTCATGAGAGATTATTCGCTCTTTTAATTACTTCAGATGGAAGTCAAACGTTATATTGTCCTAAGATGGAAGTTGAAGAAGTGAAACGTTCTTCGTTTGATGGAAAAATTATTGGTTATTTAGACACTGAGAATCCATTTGATATTGAACCACGCGCATTTAATAAATTATTAATTGAAAGCGAACATTTAACTGTCAAACGTCAACGTGAATTAACTCAGAATTTTGGCGTACAACACTATGGTGATATCGATCAAACAATCAAAGATTTACGTAACATTAAAAATGATTCAGAAATCCAAAATATTCGTGAAGCTGCCAAACTAGCCGATAAGTGTATTGAAATCGGAACAGCATTCTTAAAAGTTGGTGTAACAGAGCGAGAAGTTGTTAATCACATTGAAAATGAAATCAAAAAATATGGTGTGAGTGAAATGAGCTTTGACACAATGGTACTATTTGGTGATCACGCTGCTTCACCTCATGGAACACCAGGTGACCGAAAATTAGTTAATGATGAATATGTATTATTTGATTTAGGTGTAATATACAATCACTATTGCAGTGATATGACACGCACAGTTAAATTTGGTACCCCTTCTGAAGAAGCACAAACCATTTATAAAATTGTTTTAGAAGCGGAAACAAGCGCTATAAAAGCAATAAAAGCAGGCGTACCTTTACAAGATATCGATCAAATTGCTAGAGATATCATCAGTAACGCTGGATATGGTGAGTATTTCCCACATCGATTAGGCCACGGTCTTGGCTTAGAAGAACATGAATACCAAGATGTTTCAAGTAGCAATACGAATTTACTTGAAGCTGGAATGGTTATTACGATTGAACCAGGAATTTACGTACCGAATGTTGCAGGCGTTCGTATAGAGGATGATATATTAGTCACTGAAGATGGTTATGAAATCCTGACACATTACGATAAATAAAATTTAAAAAATCCAGTTGTACTTATAGACTATGATAATCTATAAACAACTGGATTTTTTTATTACAATCGTTTATTAATCTTCTTTAAGTGCTTCTTCGATAGAAGTATATTCTAAACCAAAGGCTTCAGCTACACCTTTGTGTGTAACATGTCCTTTGTAAGTATTTAAACCTAATGATAACGCATGGTTAGCTTTAAATGCTTCACGGAAGCCTTTACTTGCTAATAATTGCGCATATGGTAATGTTGCATTATTTAATGCAATTGTAGACGTACGTGGTACTGCACCTGGCATATTAGCAACAGCATAGTGAACAACACCATGTTTGACATATGTTGGATCATCATGTGTTGTGATTTTGTCAGTCGTTTCAAAAATACCACCTTGGTCAATAGCAATGTCAACGATAACTGAACCGTCTTTCATTTGTTTAATCATATCTTCAGTTACCAAGTTAGGTGCTTTGGCACCAGGAATTAATACGGCACCGATAACTAAATCACTTTCTTTAACAGCATTTTCGATATTTAATGGGTTAGACATGATTGTGTTTACACGGCCATCAAATAAATCATCTAATTCAGCTAAACGTTTAGGATTAACATCTAAAATAGTAACGTTGGCACCTAAACCTAATGCGATTTTCGCTGCATTTGTACCAGCTTGACCGCCACCGATAATAGTTACTTTACCTTTTGGTACCCCAGGTACACCAGCAAGTAAAATACCCATTCCGCCGTTAAATTTTTGTAGGAATTGTGATCCAACTTGTGCAGACATACGTCCTGCAACTTCACTCATTGGTGTTAATAATGGTAATGAACGGTCAGGTAATTGAACCGTTTCATAGGCAATACCTACGACTTTATTGTCAACTAACGCTTGAGTTAATTTTTCTTCATTAGCAAGATGTAAGTATGTAAATAAGATTAAGTCTTCTTTGAAATATTTATACTCTTCTTCTAATGGTTCTTTAACTTTGATAACCATTTCTACATCCCATACAGATGATTGTTCAGATACAATTTCAGCACCTGCATCTTTGTAGTCTTTATCTTCAAAGAATGAACCTAATCCAGCATCTTTCTCAACAAGTACAGTATGACCTTGTTCTACTAATGCATGTACACCACTTGGTGATAAACCAACTCTGTTTTCGTTATTTTTTATCTCTTTTGGAATACCAATTTTCATTCCATCCACCTCCATCACTATCGTAACGCTAAACCAATGAAAGCGCAATCAGAAAAAGTACACATTATTGTTAAAATATAAAGAATAAATATTCTGAAATTTGTGGTAAAATATAAGTAAGAAAAGCTAAGGGGGTTATTAAGATGTTAACATACAAAAACATTTTAATCGCAGTTGATGGTTCACACGAAGCTGAGTGGGCTTTCAATAAAGCAGTAGACGTAGCTAAACGTAATGACGCTAAATTAACTATAGTGAACATTATCGATTCAAGAACATATTCTTCTTATGAAGTATATGATGCACAATTCACTGAGAAATCTAAAAGTTTCTCTGAAGAATTATTGAAAGGTTACCAAGAAGTAGCAACACGCGCAGGCGTAACTAATGTCGAAACTCGATTAGAATTTGGTTCTCCAAAAGCTATCATCCCTAAGAAATTAGCAAGTGAATTAGGTGCCGATTTAATTATGTGTGGTACTTCAGGCTTAAACGCAGTAGAACGATTCATCGTAGGATCTGTATCAGAGGCTATCGTTCGTCATGCACCATGTGATGTATTAGTTGTACGTACAGAAGAAATTCCTGAAGATTTCCAACCTGAAGTTGCAACACCTGAATTTAGACAACAATATTCATAAGATTAAAGCACAATTGATGTAATCATGAATGGGATAGAGTTTAATGCTCTATCCCATTTTTTATTTATTACCAATACAACATTAGTCTCTCTTAAAATTTTCTTGGAGTCCTAAAAATAATATTACTACTGTGTCATATCATACAGCTAAACCGTTGAAAGTCGATGGTATTACTCTCGCAAGCTCATACTCATTTTAAACAATGATTCGAATTAATAATAATAATAAAAAAAGCACAAAAATGATGTTTAAAACAACAATCATTTTTGTGCTTTTTGATTTTATCTTTCTAACGATTATAATTCGCCATATTTAACTGTATCTCTAGCGATCATAACCTCTTCATTTGTTGGAATAACAATAACTTTAACTGGAGAATGTGGATAATTAATAAATCCTTCTTCACCATGAATTGCTTCATTTTTCTTAGGATCCCAATAGATGCCCATGAATTCTAATCCTTCTAATACTTTAGCACGTACTGTTGAAGAGTTCTCACCTACACCAGCTGTGAAGACAATTACATCTACACCATGCATTCTTGTTGCATAAGAGCCAATGTATTTGTGGATTCTAGAAGCGAATACGTCTAATGCTAATTGCGCACGCTCTTTACCTTCTTCAGCATCACTTTCAAGGTCACGTAAATCACTTGAAGTACCTGAAATACCTAATAAACCTGATTCTTTGTTTAATACGTTAAGCACTTCTTCAGCACTTTGACCTGTTTTGTGCATAATGAATGGAATTAATGCAGGGTCAATGTTACCTGAACGTGTACCCATTGTTACACCTGCTAATGGTGTGAATCCCATTGAAGTATCAATTGATTCGCCGCCATCAATGGCCGCGATTGAAGCACCATTACCAATATGGCAAGAGATGATACGTAATTCTTCAATTGGTTTACCCATGATTTCAGCTGCACGTTGTGACACGTATTTATGACTTGTGCCGTGGAAACCATATTTACGGATGCCATAATCTTTATAATATTGATAAGGTAAGCTATATAAATATGATTGTTCTGGCATTGTTTGATGGAATGAAGTATCAAACACTACGACATGTGGAATATTTGGTAATAATTTTCTGAATGCACGAATTCCCATTAAGTTAGCTGGGTTATGCAATGGTGCTAATTCACATAGTGACTCAATTTTTTCTTCAACTTCGTCAGTAACTAATGCAGAAGTTGGGAATAACTCACCACCGTGTACGACACGATGTCCAGTACCAGCAATATCGTTAATATCATCAATGATACCGTGTTCTTTGAAGCTATCTAGCATGATGTTGATTGCTTCTTCATGGTCTTTGATATCTTTAACGTTTTTAATTTTTTCACCATTCACTTCAATTGTGAAAATTGAGTCTTTAATACCGATACGTTCTACTAAACCTTTTGTTACTATAGTTTCTTCAGGCATTCTAATGAGTTGGAATTTTAAAGAAGAACTACCAGCGTTAATCGCTAAAACTAAACTAGACATATATATTGTCCTCCAATTTATTAATTAATATCCATATTTATTTAACCATTAATACAGTCATAATTCAAGAATATCACAGTTTATTTTTTGGGATGATTTTCTTCCATCCAAGAATTCAATTCACTAATAAATCCTTGGAATTGATTTGGATTTTTAAAATCAGGAATATTTGCTAATAATACTTCAACTGGCTTAGTTTCATTCACTTTTTTCTTTTGCAGGATCAATATGGATTTACGCGCATTTTCATTTTTAAATAACGTCTTAGGTAAATTTAAAAATGCTTGCATTTCTGTCTCTGTTGCAATGAAATTTTCTAACTGTTTTACATTGTCATCTTCAAATAAATTACTTGGAACGACTAAAAATGCGAAACCTGTTTGTTTTAAGGCAGTGACTGCTTGTTCAATTAATAAATAATGTGAGTAGCTATGCCCCTCTTTAAAGCCTAATTGCAATTCATGGCTTCGCTCATCTAAAGGATAATAGCCAATCGGTAAATCACCAATCACAATATCCGCTTCTTCTAATGGTAATGGCATAATTGCATCTTGAGGGTAAACATCAAATGGAATCTCCAAGAAATTAGCAAGATGGACACTCACTCTTGATAATACAGGGTCTACTTCAATTAGATGATGCATCACTGTTGTATCTTTAAGCACCTCATTAACAGAAGCACTTAAATGACCAGCTCCACTAGCCATATCTACAACATGTAATTCGTTTTTATTCTCAGTAAATTTCTGAACTAAAAAGCCAAGAATTAATCCAATCGAATCAGGCGTAATCTGATGATTTGCTTGGATTGATTCCTCTTGCATTAAACTTAAATAAGCAAATTGAAATGCTTTTCTACGGTCTTGCAACGTTGCTTGTTCTAACAATTCACGTTTATTGCGATATACATCCTCCATTGCAAGTCCTAAATTTTCAATGAAACTTTGACCATTTTGCTCATTTAAAGCTTTAGCATTTTCATCTAATGTTTTGAAAAGCTTCTCCATCACTGTTTGTTCTTCACTCATATACCTAATCCTCTCCAATAAAAAAGTGTCCATCAGGTTTATTTCTGTAAAATAATCAACGCTAGCTTTAGATAGCATTATTGAAATAAATATGGACACTTTTACGTTATATCTATTATCTAAATTTAATATTAAATGTTACGGTATGCTTCTAATGCAGCATCAAAATTAGGGAAGTCTGTTCCTTCACTTACTAATTCTTTATAAACCACTTTATCATTACTATCTAATACGAAGACTGAACGCGCTAATAATCTTAACTCTTCCATAACAACACCGTATTGTTGTCCGAATGATAAATCTTTGTGGTCACTTAACGTAATCACATTATCTAAACCATTAGATGCACACCATCTCTTTTGAGCAAATGGTAAATCGGCAGAAATTGTTAGAACAACGCCATCTTCTTGTGCAGCTTCTTCATTAAATTTACGTGTTTGTTGATCACACACACCAGTATCAATAGAAGGTACTACGCTGATTAATTTCTTTTGACCTTTATAATTTTCTAAACTAACTTCATTTAAATCATTATCCAATACTTTAAAGTCAGGCGCTTGTTGCCCTTCTGAAACTTCAGAACCAGTTAAATGAATTGGATTATTTTTAAAAGTAATTTGTGTCATGATGAAATGACCTCCTATAGTATTTTCATTATATTGTTATCATACGACAGTCACAAAACTGAAATCAATCATTTGGAACTGATTCATGTTAATGTTGTAACAATTGTATTATATAGTCATACGTATTTTTCAAAATGAGTAGCGCCGTAACAATGATAAACAGTATTTTGACGTATCCTACACCTTTACTAATGGCAAATTGCGCACCTACAAAGGAACCTATCACCATACTCGCTGCCATAATCAATCCATATACAAAATCAACTTGGCCCAAAATAATAAATAGAACCAATGCACCTAGATTGGACGCAAAATTTAATACTTTAGCGTTACCTGCTGCACTCAAAAAATCAAAGCCAAACATCAGTAACACAAATAACATAAAGGAACCTGTACCCCCACCTAAAAAACCATCATAAAATCCAATTAGTAACAGTAAAGATGTAAACATAATGGCTTTACCAATTGTCAGCTTTGAAAAGGTGCGCACATTTCCCCAATCTTTTTTGAATATTGTATAAATAAGCACAAGTGTTAATATGATAATCACTAATGGCTTCAAAACTTGTGCAGGCAACAATGTAGCTAAACTCGCACCACCAGCTGCAAAGATAAACACAAATGGAAAAAGTTTGAGTACAATGTTTAAATCAACTTTACCCGACCGTATAAACTTGATTGCGCTTGTAAGTGAGCCAAACGAACTGGCAAGTTTATTCGTACCTAAAGCTAGAGAAGGCGGCATTCCAATGGCTAATAGTGCTGGTATTGATATGAGGCCGCCCCCACCTACGACAGCATCAATAAATGCAGCTAAGAAGCCAAACGCAATAATAATTAAAATGACATTTAACGTTATCTCCATGATGCAATTCCCCTTTATTTGAATGTATGTTTATTCTATTTTAAAATAACTCATCCATTAATGCATCAGTGTTTTGGTCTTTTTCGCTTTTATAATCTTTATTAATTGTTAAGGTTTCAATATTATCTGCCGCACGTTGAACCATGTCATCAAAGTCAAATACACTTTCATATTTAACTACTTTATCAAAATCTGGTTCAGTCACAGGATTTTTTGGTGTGAAGATTGTGCAACAATCTTCATAAGGTTGAATGGAAACATCAAATGTACCTATTTCACGTGCTTTTTTAATAATATCCTCTTTATCTAATGAAACAAGTGGTCTCAAAATTGGAGTAGATGTGACATCATTGATCGCATACATACTCTTTAGCGTTTGACTTGCAACTTGTCCTAAATTTTCACCATTGACAATCGCATGTGCACCAACGTTCTCTAATACAATATCGGCTACACGTAACATCATTCGACGTGTTGATGTCATCGTATATCTAGGGTGAACTACTTTATTTATTTGTTTCTGTAGTTCTGTAAATGGTACAATATGCAATTTAATTGGTCCCACTCTCTCTGATAAAATACGCGTAAGTTCAATCACTTTATCTTTAGCCTTTTCACTTGTAAAAGGTGGGCTATGGAAGTGAATCGCCTCTATGTTTACACCACGTTTCATAATTTCCATTCCAGCAACGGGTGAATCGATACCACCCGATAACATTAAGAGCGTTTTACCACCTGTACCAACTGGCAAACCACCGGCACCTTCAAATACTTGCGTAAAGACATAAACCCCATCCATTCTTACTTCAACTCTGACATTATGATCTGGATGTTTTACATCTACTGTTATATCTTCCGTAGCTTGTAATATCGCGCCTCCAAGTTCACGTTGTAATGCATACGTATCTAATGGAAATGATTTATCTACACGTTTAACATCAATCTTAAATGTATCTCCCGCTTTGAAATCCTGAGCTAAATCGACACATAAATTTTTAATATCTTCTAATTCTTGTGATGTTTTATGCACTGGACTTACCGATTTAATACCGAAAATTTTAGTTAATCGATCAATGACTTCTTGCGCATCCGCTTCTTCAGTTAAAGAGATATACATTCTATCCCTTTTTCCTTTTACATGGGTCCCCTCAAACGTTTGTAATGATTTATTCACATTATCTTTCAATGCATTAACAAACTTTTTGCGATTCGTTCCTTTTAAAGTTAATTCTCCATATCTAACTAATAAGTGATCGAACTTCATTTACTTTAACAACTCCTTAATTTCTGTATATATTATTTCAAATTTTTCTTTAAAATGATTGATATCATCTTCTGTAGTCAAATCACCAAATGATAATCTAATACTACCTTCTATTTTATTGTCAGCGATTCCCATCGCCATTAATACTTCATTTAATTTCCCTCTTTTAGATGAGCAAGCACTTGTCGTTGAGACCATAATATCAGATTTTGAAAATGCATTAACTAACACTTCACCTTTTACCCCTGGGAACGCAACATTTAATATTTGTGGCGCACCATCTTCAGGTGAATTAATATAAACGCCTTTATAGTTTTTGAAAAATTGACGAAGCTCATTATTAAAATGACGCATACGATGGTTACGGTCATTTAAATCATCTAGTGCTAAAGGAATTGCTTTCACTAAGGATACGTTCATAGGTAAGTTAACCGTTCCACTTCGTATACCATATTCTTGGCCTCCACCATGCACAATGGGCTCTAATTTATCTTTATTATCAATTAATAGTAATCCCTGACCTTTAAGTCCATTAAATTTATGACCACTGAAACTTACACTATTAATCCCTTCAAGGTGTAATGGAATTTTTCCCAATGCTTGAACGGCATCAACATGTAGATGGGCTTTAGGATAATCTTTTAATAATGTCACTATTTCATCTATAGGCTGTATTTGTCCCATAATATTATTGACATACATACAAGTAACAAGCCCGACTCTATCATTCATTAACGTCGCTAAATGTTCTAAATCGATACGTCCATCTGAAGTGATATTTACATATTTTAATTTAAAACCATCATCTTCTAAATGTCTCATAACTTCTAAAACTGATGGATGTTCTAGAACAGAAGTTATAATTTCATTAGCAAACTGTTTCTTTCTATAAGCTATCCCTTTTAAAGCTATATTGTTAGATTCTGTGGCTCCACTTGTGAATATAACATCTGTATTCTGTCCAATGGGTAACATGGCTTTAATCCGTTCCTTAGACTGTAGCAGCACTTTTTCCGCTTGCAACCCCCACTTATGCGGACTATTAGGATTAAAATATACCGCTTCATTAACTTTAATAAATGAATCGAGCACGTCTCTATGGGGCTTTGTAGTGGCAGCATTGTCAAAATATATCACTTAAAACACTCTCTTTCATTCTCCGTTTAATTATTAAATTTATTTATGTCAAATTGAATTCTAATATACATATTTTACAAAAATAGATACTAAAGCATTATACTATTTTTAAATAAAATTAAAAGACGTCAAACATAAATTTAAATAAACTCATCTATTAAGCAATGCTTAAACTTCGATATAGATAAATTTAAAATCAAATTCACTATAGTATGAAGCATAGTGATAAATATAAAAGGAGTGGAACAGAACTCAATTAGAGTTCATTGTTCCACCCCTTACGAGGATGACTGGCTTTGAGAACAGTTGCATTATACTTCATTCTCAATTCAGTTAGCTACTGCAACTTTGCGATGTAGCCTACATATATTTTTATTTAGACAGGTTTCATTTTAAAATAACGCGATAAAGTTATATACAACATTAAAATTTCAACTAACCTTTCGCTACCTCATCTTCAATGTATTTTGTAATTCCAGGCTCTACACTTTCTAGTGCTTGTTCTGAAATTTCGATTGAGCGTTTATAACGATTATTTTTAAATAAGCGTTCTGCCTCATTTAAACTTTTATCTACATTATTATGATCCTTACGATAACGGTTTCCATATTGAATTAAGCGTTCTGCATATACCGCATTTATCAATACATCGTTTGCTTCATCTTCAAATGTATTCATCTGAATAACAATTTTAGCAACTTTATCTTTAAGTTGTTTTACGTGGATTGGTCGTTCACTAAATTGATCATTTGTCTCACGTACTTCATGATCAATTTCATTTTTCATAATAATGAAGCGTTCAGGCACACTCGTTAAGTTTGAAGCTAAAAGTCGACGATAAACTTCTTCTTTTTTAGATTGGATACGTAAGAGGTTATCTTCTGCTTCAGCTTCATCCTCTCTCAATTGGATGAGATGATTTTGTAATTTTTCTTGGTCCTCGTTAATGACTTTAACATGATCGTCTAAATATTCTAAGTTGTCTTTGACTTCACTATAACGGACTGCAGATTTTGCCATCTCTTTAAGAATGTCATCATAAACAGCGACTAAGTTTTGAATTTCGTTCTCATGCTGTCTAATACTATGAACATCACTTTCGTTAATGAAGTAATTTTCACGAATATAGTCGATCTCAGTACGTAAAGTATAGTTCATTTCACGTGCTTTAAATAATTCATCAGTGATTTGTTCTTTAGTTTCTTCAACTTCATTTTTTGCTTTGACTTCATGTTCAATTAAATCATACATTTCATCAAGCTTATCATTGATTTGTTCTAATTTATCATTTGCATTATCTAACTCAAGACGACTAATCATTGGCTCCACAAAATTTAACTCTGTTTTTAAACTTTGTAATGTACCATCAATTTTGACATGATCTAAATCATAGCCATTCATCTTCAAATCACGACAACCATATTTTAAATCTTGGAACTGACCTGGAAGTTCTTTTTGCGCTTCACGAATTAATTCCGGAATTTCTTCCATATATTCTTGAATTTCTTCCATCGATTCATTTAGCCCCATAATGTGGTTGTGCGCTTGAACATAATTACCATCTGCTTTAAGTAATTCATACTGTTCAAGTTCTGGTTCAAATGATTCTATTCTCTTTTCAAGAGGTGATGCAGCATCACCAAACTGATGTCTATTTGCTAAAACATCACGTTTCATTTCTCGATAATTCGTCTTACATTTTTCAAAAACTTGATCGTTTTCTTTATGTAAAGCTACGATTTCATTTACGTCTTCAACTTGTTGTTGGTAGCCAGCCTCATATTTGTCCATTAACTCATGTGCGTCATCAATGTCACTTTGTGCTCCAGAAAATTGAAACTTATCAAGTTGAATTTCAGCATCGTGGATTTTCTCTTCCACAGGTGCTAAGTAGTTGTTTGTATAATCTAAGGTGTCTTGCTTAAAGGCATCATATTTCGTTCTAGTTTCACCTTTTAAATTGAATGCAGAAAGTTGTTTTAAATTTTCTTCAAAAGGTAATTTTTGAACTTTTAATTTACGTTCTTCAGCGTCTTCAACAACTTTTCGTTTATTGGAACGCAAATAAAACATGATTCCTACAATGATTAAAACAATGACAATTATTGCTAATATTGTGTATAAAACCATCTCATTCTCCTCCTATATTATCATCATTATAACGCAATTACCGCTTTCATTAAAATAGTAAATGAATGAATTGATAGAATAAATTTTTCCATTTATAATTTTAATAAAAATAACAAATGAGGTATGTGTATGCCAATAATAAAAGAAACAAATTACAATCTATTAATGAAACAGCTTCAAAGTTTAATTGAAGATGAACAAAATCTTATTGCCATTTTAAGTAATACATCAGCCCTGTTAAACGATAATTTAGACCAAATCAATTGGGTCGGTTTTTATCTTATTGACAATGACGAGCTTATCCTTGGCCCTTTCCAAGGTCATCCAGCCTGTGTTCATATTGCAATTGGTAAAGGTGTTTGTGGTACTGCAGTAGCAGAGAATCAAACACAATTAGTTAAAGATGTTCATGCTTTTCCAGGCCATATTGCATGTGATGCAAATAGTAAATCAGAAATTGTTATTCCTATCCACGTTAACAACGACATTATAGGTGTTTTAGATATCGATGCACCAATTAAAGACCGATTTACAATAGAAGATCAGCAAGGTTTAGAAAATATTGTTCAAATTCTCGAAAAACAACTAACGAATTAATTAAAAAGTATTGACACTTTGATAAATACTGTTACAATGGATTTTGTGTGAATTAACGAAAATAGCAGTTGTATATCAATAAGCTCTATGTTGTTCCCAATGCGGACGTGTCGCGTAACTGACGCTATAAGGTGAAGACACATAAAACAACATATCCTATTGGGCATGCAACACTCTTTTTTGTTTATTCATAACAACAAAAAAGAAAAAGGAGGAGTCTTAATATGGCTCGATTCAGAGGTTCAAACTGGAAAAAATCTCGTCGTTTAGGTATCTCATTAAGCGGTACTGGTAAAGAATTAGAAAAACGTCCTTACGCACCAGGACAACATGGTCCAAACCAACGTAAAAAATTATCAGAATATGGTTTACAATTACGTGAAAAACAAAAATTACGTTATTTATATGGCATGACTGAAAGACAATTCCGTAACACATTTGACATCGCTGGTAAACAACACGGTGTACATGGTGAAAACTTCATGATTTTATTAGCTAGTCGTTTAGACGCAGTTGTATATTCATTAGGTTTAGCTCGTACACGTCGTCAAGCTCGTCAATTAGTTGGTCACGGTCACGTTGAAGTAGATGGTCGTCGTGTTGACATCCCATCTTACTCATTAAAACCTGGTCAAGTTATCACTGTACGTGAAAAATCACAAAACTTAGACATCATCAAAGAATCTGTTGAAATTAACAATTTCGTACCAGAATACTTAGACTTTGATGCAGATAGCTTAAAAGGTACTTTCGTACGCTTCCCTGAACGTAGCGAATTACCAGCTGAAATCAATGAACAATTAATCGTTGAGTACTACTCAAGATAAGTTCATAACAATGAACAACCACCCTTCCTCATGGAATGGGTGGTTTTTTTATAAACCTTTCGCTTAATTCTATAACTTAAAGAGAACTTCAGGTAAATCAGATATGATGCCATCTACACCTAGACGTATTAGTTTTTTAGCATCTTTCGAGTGATTTACAGTGTACGGTATTACTTTCAATGAATGACGGTGTGCATTTTTAATAAATTTAGAAGTAACTAATTTATAATTAGGATTAATAAAATCCGCGTACTGTGATATTGCTTCAAAATCCGGAGATTTATACCAATATTTCTTTCTACTAACAAGTAACCCTAATGGATACACACTTCCTAATGACCTTAACCGCTTCACAGATGTATCATCAAACGATTGAATAATCGCTTTATGCTCAGGCACATTATAAGCTTTAAGTGCTTTTAGAACAGCTTCTTCAATACCCGGATACTGATGTGGCACTTTTATTTCAATAAGTAACGTTTTTGAATAATTTTTACTTAAGGATAATACGTCTTCAAATTTAGAAATTTTTGTATTTATAAAAGAAGGATTATGTTGTATCCCAAAATCAAATGTTGATAATTCTTCGAATGTATAGTCTTGGACTTTACCTTTACCATTAGAAGTACGATCGATAGTATCGTCATGTATAACGACTAAATGATGATCTTTACTAAAATGTACATCAATTTCTAACATATCAACATGTTGCATTAATGCAGCCTTAAAACTTAATAGTGTATTTTCTGGAAATTGATTAGATAAACCACGATGCGCAACGATTTGAAATGCTTGATTCGGTCTATTTATTTTCATTGAAGTCACCTTTCTTTAATTATGTCACACTTTAAACTACACTAAAGTTACCATAATATAACTGGAGGTCAAACATAAATGGTTAAGCATGACTTTAAAGTACAAACCCAATGGTGTGGAGGTCGCGAAGAAGTAGGAACTGTTAGCGGCGATGTGATTACTGAACAAATTTCCATACCTGCACCACTTGGCGGTAACGGAACAGGTACTAATCCTGACGAATTACTCGTTTCTGCCGCATCTTCTTGTTATATCATCTCTTTAGCAGCTACATTAGAAAGAGCCAAATTTACCAATATTCAAATTACTAATGATTCGATAGGTACTGCCCTATTTGAAAATGGCAAATTCAAGATGGCGACGATTTCACATTATCCAAAAATTTTAGTCACTTCATCAGAAAAGGAAAAACTTGAAAATCGACTACCTAAATTATTAGAAGTCGCAGATCATAACTGCATGATATCAAATGCGATTCGTAATAATGTAGAAATTCAAATTCAAGCAACCATACAGTAAATAGCATCAATCACCTTTAGCCTAACCATGTGGCGGTGATTGCGCTTTTAAATTATCAGAATATTTGGTAAAATGGTAAAATCTTATACCGTGGGAGGAATTTTAATGAATTATTATGAACCACTTTTATTAACACCAGGACCTACGCCAGTTCCAAATGAAATTAATCATGCATTAGGATTGCCAATGGTCGGTCATCGCTCTCCAGATTTTGAAATCATCGCCAAAAAAGCCTTCAACAACTTGAAGCCCATTTTTGGTACTGATAATGAGGTTATGATTTTAACATCAAGTGGGACAAGTGTCTTAGAGGCAAGCATGTTGAATATCGTCAATCCTGATGATCATTTCGTCGTTATTGTGTCAGGTGCATTTGGTAATCGTTTCAAACAAATTGCAGAAACGTATTACAAGAATGTCCATATTTATAACGTAGAATGGGGACAACCCGTTAATGTAACTGATTTTATAACATATCTCAGTCATTTAGAACATACAATTACAGCTGTATTTACACAATTCTGTGAAACTTCAACTGCTGTTTTACATCCTGTAGCCGAATTAGGTAAGGCGTTGAAACTATTCAATGAGGCTATCTATTTCATAGTAGATGGTGTTAGTTGTATTGGTGCAGTCGATGTTGATTTGAAACGCGATTACATTGATGTTTTAGTTTCTGGAAGCCAAAAAGCAATCATGCTACCGCCTGGACTAGCCTTCGTAGCTTATTCTAACCGTGCATTGCAACGTTTCCAAGAAGTAACGACACCACGCTTTTACTTAAATTTAAATAAATATTTTGATTCATTACAGCAGGACTCAACCCCTTTCACACCAAATGTTGGATTATTTAGAGCTGTTAACGCTTATGCTGACTTAATTAATGCTGAAGGCTTTGAAAATACAATTAAACGTCATTACATTATTAGAGATGGTTTAAGAGCGGCATTACGTGCGTTAGATTTGGAACTTTTAGTTGAAGATGATTTCGCTTCCCCTACGGTAACATCGTTTATACCAACAGATAAAGACGAACTGACTCATATCAAGTCAACGTTAAAAACAAAATTCAATATTACTATCGCTGGCGGTCAAGGAAAATTAAAAGGAAAGATTTTACGCATTGGCCATATGGGTAAAGTATCTCCTTTCGATATTCTAGCTGTCGTGAGTGCATTAGAAGTCATACTTACGGATTATCGTCAGACAAATTATATTGGGCAAGGTATAACAAAATTTTCAGAGGTGATTCATAGTGAAGCATAACATTCTAGTCTCAGATCCTATTTCAACTGATGGTTTACAAAGTTTATTAAACCATCCTGATTTTAACGTAGATATTAAGACGGATTTAGATGAACAAGCTTTAATCAATATTATAGGTGATTATGAAGGCTTAATCGTTCGAAGCCAAACTCAAGTTACCCAACAAGTGATTAAACACGCTAGTAGCTTGAAAGTGATTGCACGAGCTGGTGTTGGTGTAGACAATATTGATATTGATGCAGCTACACTACAAGGTATACTTGTAATTAATGCACCTGATGGAAATACCATCTCTGCAACAGAACATTCAGTAGCGATGATTTTAGCGATGGCTCGCAATATTCCTCAAGCGCACGCATCTTTAAAAAGTAAAGCGTGGGATCGTAAAGCATTCAAAGGGGTAGAACTGTATCAAAAAACATTAGGTGTCATTGGCGCTGGGCGAATTGGTATCGGTGTAGCACAACGCCTTCAAAGTTTCGGTATGAACGTATTAGCTTATGACCCCTACCTTACTGAAGATAAAGCGCAACAACTCGGTGTTAAACTTGCTACTATTGACGAAATCGCAAAGCAAGCTGACTTTGTAACTGTTCATACACCATTAACACCTAAAACAAAAGGTATCGTTAATGCTGAATTCTTTTCAAAAGCAAAACCAACGTTACAAATTATTAATGTTGCTCGAGGTGGCATTATCGATGAAGAAGCATTATTGTATGCACTGAATCACAACCAAATTGCGCGGGCTGCACTAGATGTCTTTGAACATGAACCACCTACCGATTCACCGCTAATAGATCACGAGAAAATTATTGTGACACCGCATTTAGGCGCATCAACAGTAGAAGCTCAAGAAAAAGTAGCAGTTTCAGTTTCAGAAGAAATAATAGATATTTTGGAAAAGGGAAATGTCACTCATGCAGTCAATGCACCTAAAATTAGTTTCAATGATATAGATGACATAACACAACAATGGATTGATATTGGTGAGTTATCTGGTGAATTAGCCATTCAATTGATTGATGGTGCACCAAGAGAAATCAAAGTCACATTCAATGGTGATGTAGCCAAACAAGAAACAGATTTAATTACTCGTTCAATTGTTAAGCGAATATTAGAACAAGATTTAGGTGACCGTGTCAATATCATTAATGCATTCGCACTATTAAATGAACAAGGTGTTACACGAAACGTAGAGAAGCGAGCATCACAAGGTACTTTCAGCAATTATATTCAAGTTCACTTAATTAGTGATTCAGAAGAAGTTAAAATTGGTGCCACTGTCATTGCTGGTTTCGGAGCACGCATTGTACGTATTAATAATTACTCAGTTGATTTTAAACCAAATGCTTATCAACTTGTTTCTTATCATGGTGATAAACCTGGCATCGTTGGTTTGACTGGTCAATTATTAGGTGAACATCATATAAATATTGCATCAATGTCATTAGGAAGAAACGAACAAGGTGGCCAAGCCATGATGGTATTATCTATTGACCAACCTGTCACAGAGGAAATCATTGAATCATTATACCAGTTAGGTGGTTTTAATAAAATTTACGGTACTACGCTTTCAGTTAAATAAATTATCTTAAGTTAAGATTAAACAACTTATGAATCCACATAATTATACCCCTTAATGATTGATTTCGTTATATCATTAAGGGGTTTTTAATATTTATAATTTACAATTTAATCACTTAAAATTTCAACTTTAGCATAAAATATCCTTAATTAAACCTATATGGTCGACGATATAATCCGCTTCATAATGTTCTAATTCCTCACGTGCGTCTTGCCCTTTCAACCCTGTTAATGTACCAATAAATGTGGCACCTATTTGCTTAGCACAAAATAAATCTGCCAATGAATCTCCAACTACCACTACATCTTCTTTATTAACTATGTGATTTTGTTCCGTGATGTACTGTTTATAATTTTCTTTTTTATTTCCATTTAACGTCGCAATATAACAAAACGGATTGGGCTTGCCAAGTGGTACAAAGTCAGGATAGTCATTCTCAGCTTGCATTACGTCACTTGCAGTCACAATATGTTGATCTGAAAAGAATGATTTAATTCCGAGTGATTCAAATGGTACTAACGTTTCAGTTCTAGGTCTACCTGTGGCAATAGCAAGATGATAGCCCTTCTCTTGTAACATATTAAGCAATGATTGAATTTCTTCAACAGGTCTTAGCACAGTTTCGTGATAAATAAAGCCGTCTATGCCATGTAGCGTCGGTTGCTTTTGTTCGACTTGTTCAAATAAGTTAGATCCTAAGTATAACTCTTGGTATACGTCTCTCGTAAGATACCATAATGGTCCTTTCAGCTTGAAGAAACTCGCATCTTTAACACTTAACTGTTCCATCGCATAGCGTTCTAGTTCTGCATAAATATTATCTTTACCACTTTGACTTTGATTCATAAACGCAATAGGCAATTCATAATTAATTTGATACGCTTTGTCGATGAATGGTTGAATTTCGCGCATGCTTGTAGCAGAGATATGACTTTCGTTTAATATCTCTTCTCGTTCTTGTAATGAAAGTTGTTTCAACAGTTGTATAAAGTGAATACTAAAAACGACAAATAACATATCCCAATTTGAATTTAACCCCATCGATTTTAATCGATTTAGAATGATATCATTTTTAAAAATATTGTTGCGTATTTTAGTAATACGCTGATCATTTAATTCATTTAGTTTAAAAGATTTCCCCATACCTAAAAATTGTTCACTTTTAAGTAATGTTTCAATTGTTAGTGCTGACGTATCAAAGCAACGTTCTTCACTTAAGAATACACCATCTACATCAAATAGTATTGATTTCATAGCTTTTTCGCTCCATTATTTTTGAATATTCTGATACTTATAATCTTAACGCCTTCACACTTAATGTCAATATTGCTATTATAAAAAAACTGATGAATTATAGGTGCCTCCTAAAATTCATCAGTTAGTTGAACAACATATATTTATCAATATGCTTATATCTTATCAAATCACTAAGACATATTTTGTCTGTCGACGTACTTTTAAAATGATTCTCTTCAATTTATAGTTGTTTTTCTATTTCATCCGCAACTTGTTGTACGTGTGTGCCGATGATGACTTGTGCTGAATGTTGACCACTTTTTGTCACACCTACTGCGCCAGCATTTCTAATTTTTTGTTCATCAATTATGGAATTATCTTTTAATTCCATTCTTAATCTTGTAGCACAATTTGTTAGCGTAGTAATATTGTCACTACCACCTAACCCCTCAAGAATTTGACTTGCAGATTGATAATACTTACTTTTACTTGATGAAGCTTTTGTATCTTCATTTTCAGTTGTATTAGCTGTAGGATCCGCTAATAAATTATCGCCACGTCCAATTGTATTAAGATTAAATATTTTAATAACAAATCTAAAGATAAAGTAATATAGCGCGAAAAATACAATCCCTTGAACCAGAATCATTAACGGGTGGTTAGCAACAGGATTAATTAACGATAATGCATAATCGATTAAGCCTGCACTAAATGAAAAGCCTGCTGTCCAGTGGAATAATGCAGCAACAAATAATGATAAACCTGTTAATAACGCATGAATCACAAATAATACTGGTGCAACAAACATAAACGCAAATTCAATCGGTTCTGTTACGCCGACCATAAATGCTGAAATAGCACTTGCTACAAACCAACCATACACTTGTTTCTTCTGACTTGATTCAGCAGTATGATACATTGCTAGCGCTGCGGCAGGCATACCAAACATCATAATTGGGAAAAATCCTGCTTGATATCGACCAGTAATACCTTTAATAGCATCTTGTCCAGTTTGGAACTTGCCGATATCATTTATGCCTGCTGTATCAAACCAGAACACTGCATTTAATGCATGGTGAAGTCCAGTAGGAATTAATAGTCGGTTGAAGAAGCCGTATAAAAATGCCCCAAATGGTCCAAAACCAATTAGCCATTTACCAAAAGCTACAATTGCAGAGTAAATAAATGGCCAAGCAAATAGTAAAATCGCAATTAAAAATGTACAATAAAAAACAGTCATAATTGGAACTAAACGCTTACCACTAAAGAATGATAATGCTGTTGGTAATTCAAAATCACTGAATTTGTTATAACAGTATGCTGCAATTAATCCTATAATAATACCTATAAATACATTTGAATTATCCATCTTACTAAATCCATCGTTGACAGCACTTACTTTGATGTTAAATAATGGTGCGATGAACTCTGGAGATAATACTTTTACAACCAGTGCATATCCTAATGCACCTGCTAATGCTACTGCACCATCGTTTTTCTTAGCCATGCCTATTGCTACACCAATTGCGAAGATAAGACCAAGTTGGCCCAATATGGCTGATCCTACAGTAGTGAAGAATAGTGATATTGTTGGTAAAACATTTAGTGCTTTAAGCAAATTACCGATACCAACAATAATTGCACCTGCAGGTAATACAGCAACAGGCAGCATTAAGGATCTACCTAATTTTTGAAAAAACTTAAACATTCCGTTCACTCCCAATACGTACGATATTCAATTATTTTATCGATAACTATACTATGTATACAGTTCCTTTATTAATTTACCATAAATGTAAGCGGTTTTGATGTGTCAATTTTAAATCATTTTATGAAAATTTATTATTATTAAATTGTCAAAAATATTTCTCTTTCTGATAATTTTAATTAGGTTTTATTAAAATGAAAAGGGAGCGGGACAGAATTCTTTTGAATTCGTCATCCCACCCCCGCATGGATGACTAGAACTGAGAAAAGCTTGATTGAAGCGCCTTCTAGCTACTGCGAATTTGATAAATAGCATTACTATATAATTTATGTCCCAGACTACTTTTTCAAATCAAAATTATACACAAAGATTTAAATTGTTTGAGAATTTCTATTTATTAGTATTGAAACGTTTAAATGTTAATAATGAACCAGCTGCTAATAATACTGAAGCGATGATAGTAACTAAACTAGAATTAGATTGTTCGCCTGATTCAGGTAATGCTTTTGTTGTAGCTTGATTTTGTTGTTGTGTGTTACTATTTTCTTCACCAACAGTTGAATTTTGAGTTTGATTGTTTTGTGAAGGCACATTATCATTAGTTGCTTGATTTTGTTGTTCATTATTTGAATTGTCATTTGCAACATTATTAGATGTATTTTCTTGTGCTGTATCAAATTGATAGTAGCCTACATTAGTCATTTCTCCGTTTTCAGTTCCAGCAGCTGCACCTGATCCAACTTTAACTAAACCGTCTTTGTAAACTTCAATAGCACCTGAACCATGTCCAGACTTATTACCAAAAAGAATTAAATAATAATCCCCCTTATCTTGTGGTTTATTAAAATTTAGTTTCTCTGGACTGTCCCCATGTTCCGCCAAAACACTACTTCCAATGGCTACAGCATTGTTAGCTGTTACTTCACTTTCAGCAGCGTTTGCTTGATGTACTCCCACTCCTGCAAATAACAATGCTCCTGCTAAAGTTGATGATGCTAAAATATTTGTTTTTTTCATATTCAAAGCCCCCTAGTTTATAAATAAAATACGAGATTGATAAATATTCATGTAATTCTATGTTGTACACAAATTTATATTAACATCATTTTGTAGCTACATTTTTAATTTATTGTAAAATTTAAAATAATTTTATTATTTTAAATACTTATCAAAAATGCCCGTTGATTGAAAAATCGTATTGTTTGAATACTTATTCTTGTTTTTGAGTTTACTTAAATCCTTTATCAAATAACTTACTGGTTTTCAATTTAGACTTATTTACATAAGTAATTTTCAAACTCTGTCTTAGCCCCTTTTGTGCTGACGTGTTTAATATTACAATACTACATTTGATCTTAATTAAATCATTGTAAATCAAGGGTCCGGGACATAAGGCTCTTGGATAAGTAAATAAAGACAATTTCTTTTGAAATAATATAGAAATTGTCTTTATTATAATTTTTTTGATTATTTTCAGCTCGTTGAACTGTTACTTTTCTTATATTAAGTGCCATTAGCACAAATCCTAGTTCTCTTTTAGCTTTATCTATCCCTCGAACAGACATCCGAGTGAAACCTAAAATCACCTTCATAAATCCAAAAATCTACTCCACATAAATTTTCTTTGACTGTAGATATTTTTTGTTCTGGTTTTGAAAGCTTTTTGTTAATTCGGGATTTAAAATATTCCCATTTATAATGCTTCATTATTTTTTATTTTCATTTTGAATTAAAGTTTATACATTGATTCTTCAGCGGACATTCTGAACAAACATCACATTCATATAACTTGAAGTTTCATTTAAAACCATACTTATCATGGCGATAGGTATATCTTTTAAAACCTAGTCGTTGATTATTCGGGCAAATGGATTCATCATTAATTTCGTCATACTCCAAAATTTAAGTATTAAACCTGTCACTTTTATATTTTTTATTTTATCTTTTATAAACATCCCATATTTTAGGATTGTATGATGTTGCACCACAGTGATGTCTGAAGTCTTCTAATTCATTGTCAGGAATTGTTTCAACAATATCTTTTACATGATATGAAATATCATTTTGGGGAATAAGCACTGGAGTTTCTATTCGTAGAGTAAGTTGAGTCATATTATATTTTTTAGTATTTCAATTTAAAAATACATATAAATACAACGTATTGTGACAAGACGCTTGCGTTGATTATTAATGAACATAAGTGCTAGCACACTTATGTAAGAAATTCTAAAGATGAACTACGAATGACCTTGGATGACTCTTAGCACCTTATTTATTGAACACAAGTGCAACTGCACTTGCGTAAGTAGTTCTAAGATAGATGACGAAGTGTAGTTGTGTAGACTCCTAGTGGAAAAGAAAGTGTCGAGTGACTACAGGCACGAGCCTTTCCCACAGGAAAGCGAAACAACTTAATAGAGTGAATATCTATCTAAGAACTACTTTACAAAACCGCGGCTCGACCCATCCCCCTAGGCAAGCATCACAACAGAATGAGTAAATGTTCATCTAAGCATTTCTTTTGAGGACTACAGAATGAAGCTGTCCCATAAGAAGGACCCCAACACAGAGAAACTGAGTTAATCAGTTTCTACAAGCAAAGCACGTTGGGCAAGCGAGCCAACAATATCAAGTATTGTAAAGAAAGAAACCAGTAAATGCGTTTGTTAAAACGCATTTACTGGCTATTTCTCTAGGAATGATGTCCCAGACTCTTTGCAATCGTTCTACATTCATCTAACGATATCATTCTATTTATTTAAACTATCTTGAATTAAATGTAATTCTTTTTGTAATTGTGCTGTACGTGTCTCGATTTCATGAGTGAGATAGTCTATCTTCTCATTTCTCTTTAAATCTTTAGGTATATCAGATGGGTAAATAGGTTCTCCAAATTTAATTAGTGCCTGCCCTGTAATTAAACCGTGTAATTTTGTTGGTCCAACATACGCAGCTGGTAAAATAGGTGCTTTACCTAACATTGCAATCGTTGAAGCACCTCGTTTTAATGGCGCACCTTCAACAGAAGTACGATGTCCAGTTGGGAAAATACCTACTGTTTTATTGTCTTTTAATAAATTGACTGGTCTTTTTAGTGTACTTGGCCCTGGATTTTCGCGATCTACAGGAAACGCATTTAATAAAGTTAAAAATTGGCCAAACCATTTATTCTTAAATAATTCTTTCTTAGCCATATAATGAATTTCATTCGGTACTAAAGCCATTCCTAACATGATTACTTCATTATAACTTTCGTGTGTACATGTCACGACGAATTTATTATCTTTAGGAATATTCTCCTTACCGATCACATACAAAGATTTAGCCATTTTGACTAATATCAAATCTAATAGTTTACTGATAAATTGATACATTATGTCACCTGCTTATTGAAATATATACTTTATTGATTTTATCATTATCCTTATTTCTGAACAACTTTTCAAAAGATACATCTAAAGTCTGATGGTGGATTACTGGCATTATTTCATCAAAACTTTCATAATTAAATAAAGGGTTAATATTATAATGGAGGTTAAAAATGTCTGAATTTAATCAAGAAAATCAATCCAATCATAGCACCTATCAGCAACCTCAACCTGGAAAGCCAAAATTTCCGTGGTTTAAAACCGTTATTGTGGCATTAGTTGCTGGTATAATTGGTGCATTACTTGTATTGGGAGCTAGTAAAATAATGGGGTTAGTCGGAATCGATAACGGTGGCGCACAAGTTCAAGAAGCCAGTAATAGTAAAGGTGGCAATGTGCTAGACGGAAAAAGTGATAAATACAAATCCGTCAATGCAATGATAAAAGATGTTTCTCCTGCGATTGTTGGTGTCATCAACATGCAGAAAGCCAATGGTTTGGAAGATTTTTTACAAGGTAAATCATCATCAAAATCAGAAGAAGCCGGTATAGGTTCAGGTGTAATCTACCAAATCGATAACGATTCTGCTTATATTGTGACAAATACACATGTTATAAGTGGTGCTTCTGAGATAAAAGTGCAACTTCATAGTGGTAAGCAAGTTGAGGCAAAATTAATCGGTAAAGATAGCGTTTCAGATATTGCAGTTTTAAAAATAGATAATACGAAAGGTATTAAATCGATTAAATTTGCAAATTCTTCTAAAGTACAAACTGGAGATAGCGTCTTTGCAATGGGTAATCCATTAGGTCTTGAATTTGCAAATTCAGTAACTTCAGGTATTATTTCAGCCAATGAGCGTACAATCGAATCTAATACGACTTCAGGTGGTACGAAAGTTAACGTCTTACAAACAGATGCTGCGATCAACCCTGGTAACTCTGGCGGTGCACTAGTGGATATTAATGGTAACTTGGTCGGCATCAATTCTATGAAAATAGCTGCCGAACAAGTAGAAGGTATTGGTTTTGCTATTCCAAGTAATGAAGTTAAAGTTACAATTGAACAACTAGTTAAACATGGTAAAATCGAACGTCCTTCTATCGGTATCGGTTTACTAAATTTAAGTGATATACCTGATTCATATAAAAAAGAATTAAATACAGATCGTGATGATGGAATTTATGTTGCAAAAGTAAGTGGTTCAAGTGAATTAAAAACAGGCGATATTATCACAAAAATAGATGACAAAAATGTTAAAGAAGACACAGATTTAAGAACATATCTATATCAAAATAAGAAGCCTGGCGAAACAGCAAAACTTACGGTTATTCGTGACGGTAAAACATTAAACGTCAATGTAAAACTTAAAAGTCAATCAGCCGCTACATCATCAAATCAATCATCAAATTCTGAGTCAGAATTTAGTGGCAATAGTCAGTTTATACAGTAGGAAGTAACATAATATATATAAATCAGGCTAAGATAATGATATTAATATAATGTGATTATCTAGCCAATCTATAGTTACTGACTGATTTTGAGCAAAAGCTATAAAATAAAGGTTCTCAACTTTAGTCTCCCATGCGGGGGTGGAACAATAAATTCGTAAAGAATTTTGTTCCACCCCTATTTTCTTTTATCACATTGTTTATACCGTCTTTTTCGATTTTTGAGTTAAAAATAACGCTGGAATCACAAGAAGAATTAAAGTTATAACTGATACTAAAAATCCAGCGTGATAAGCAATGATATTATTCGCCATTGAAGAACCTAATCGATTTACTACAAGTGAAAGCACTGTTGCTATAAAGGCCGTTCCGAAACTTGAACCAACATTTTCAATCATATTAATACCAACACCAGCTTCAGCCAATTTATGCTCATCCATCCCCATATAGGCATCCGTAGTGAGACCTAAATTAATACCACCAACACTACAACCTCTTAAGAAGAGTATCAATGATAGAACAACTATGCTTGTATGTTCAGTTATAAATAATAAAGGTACTGAACCAAACATTGAGATAATAACACTGATAATAACAACCCATTTAGCACCAAATTGATCAATAACTTTACCAATATAGGGTCTTGTAATAAGCATACCCAGACCCTGTGGTATCAGTGCTAGAGCAGCTTCAATTGGCGAAAACTGCTTAAAAGTCTGAAAGTATAATGGAATAATGACCATTGGCCCCATGATACCGATGTTAGAAAGAAAGAGACCTATGAATGATGCAGTGTAATTTCTTCTTTTGAATAGAGAAATAGGTAATATTGTATTATCATCCTTCATTTTGTTATAAACAAAATACAACATAATGAAAATACAACTTACAACTAAGAGAACCATTGTCGTCGTATTGTAAAAACTATGATAGTCGCTCGCTTTCGTCAAACCATAAATCATAGAAATACTGATTAATCCTAATAAAATAACACCAATCATATCAATAGACTTCTCTTTATTTAAAGGCTTAAAGTTTGGTAAATATTTCATTTGTAAAAGAATCGCAACGATGACCACGATAACATTAATAAAAAACATCCAACGCCAAGACACAAAATGAATGATAACACCACCGATTACTGGTCCTAAAATAAGTCCAAAAATCATAGGTGTACTTACAATTGCCATTACTTTTCCAATATGGTCTTGACCTGTTGTCTTAATCAATAATGTAAACATTAACGTTGTAATAACGCCTGCAGACATACCTTGAATAATTCTAAATATAATAAAGCTCTCAACATTCCAACTGATACCAGCTAAAACTGATGTCATCCCAAATAGTATCGAAGCAGAAATAAATACGTACTTTCCATTATATTGATTGACCAACCACCCTGCTATTGGAATAATTAACGCTAGTGCAAGAACATAACCTGTTATTCCCCACTGTACGATATCGAGCGTTGTACCAAATGTATGATTTAACTGTTTAATTGCTATATTAATCATTGTTGAATCTAACATAGGTGCTATAGCCCCTAATGCAATTGCCCAAGCAGCAATCATTATTTCTCTTGAAACTTGACGTTCATTAACTTTCGACATTAGAACCCTCCTGTATATTGTTTCCATGTCAACAAAATATACACCTTTTTTGTTTCCTTGTCAACAAAATATAAAAAAGAGCGGAATAAAATTCGCTACGAATTCATTATTCCACTCTAACAATTAAAGCGTACGTTGTTGCTGTTCTATAAGTTGGTCTAAATGGTCATTATATCTTTCTATAAACGTCATCATATTTTTAAATTCATCTTCAGTCATACTATCAAAAACCGTTTGATCTCTATCTTGAAATGTTTCATGTAGTTCAGCGTGAATGCGATAGACTTTCTCACCTTCATGAGTCAACTTAAAATAAATTTCCTTTTTATTATCTTCACTTTTAAAACTTTCAATTAATCCTTTTTGTTGCAATCGCTTAGTTAATTTACTAATAGCACCTCTCGTCATAAATAACTTATGCGCTAAATACCTTACATTAGGTTTCTGATATTCTTTGATTGCTTCAATACAGTGGACTTCCGAAGGCTTATATCCTTTAAGCGCTTGTTCCATTTTATCTTTATTTAACCAACCTATTTTGTTAAATAAATCTCTAAAGCTATTCATTAATATTTCTTCTTTATTATTTGTCATTTCATCACTTCTTTATGTTCTTATAGTATATTCATTATAACTATATTTGAATAACATTTCATAAAATAAGGGCAAGTAGCATCATCGTAAATACTGTGCTACATTGCCCATTCACTTAAAATGCTTATTTATAATTAAGCATGAAATATTTTTTCTTACCACGACGAACAATTGTGAATTCATTATCAATTTTATCATCGTCACTTAATTCAAAGTCCACGTTTTGTTGTCTCTCACCATTAATATAAATCGCACCGTTATTAACATCTTCGCGTGCTTGACGTTTAGATGATGCAATTCCTGTTTCAATTAATGCGTCAATGATGTTTGTAGTTTCAGTTGATAATTCAACTTGTGGTACATCTTTGAAACCTTCTTTTAATTCTTTACCTGATAATGATTTTAAATCACCGCTAAATAACGCTTGAGAAATACGAATAGCATCATTTAATGCTTCTTTTCCGTGGATAAATTCTGTCACGCTTTCTGCTAATGCTTTTTGTGCTTCTCTTAAATGAGGTTGTTCATTTTTAGATTGTTCTAAACGATCAATTTCATCTTTATCTAGGAATGTAAAGTATTTTAGGAACTTAATGACATCATCATCTGATTGATTAATCCAAAATTGATAAAATTCGTATGGACTTGTTTTATCAGCATCTAACCAAACTGCACCTGATTCTGACTTACCCAATTTCTTACCATCCGATTTCGTCACTAATGGAATAGTTAAGCCATAAGCTTCAGTTTGACCATACATACGACGCATTAATTCAATACCACTTGTGATATTTCCCCATTGGTCAGAACCACCTACTTGCAGTTTACAATTTAATTCACGATTTAAATGTCCGAAATCAATTGCTTGTAGTATTGTATATGTGAACTCAGTGTATGAAATACCATTTTCAAGACGAGATTGTATTGAATCTTTACCTAACATATAGTTCACACCAACGTGCTTACCATAATCTCTTAAGAAATCGATTAATGAAATTTGATTTAACCAATCTTTATTATTAACGAGTACCGCACCTTTGTCAGAACCAAATTCAAATAATCTATGCATTTGATCACTAATACCTTTAACATTAGCTTCTACTTGGTCTTCAGTTTGTAATACACGCTCTTCAGATTTCCCAGATGGGTCACCAATCATACCTGTTCCACCACCAATTAATACAATTGGTTTATGACCATGTTCTTGGAAACGACGTAAAGTCATAAATGGTAATAAATGGCCGATATGTAAACTATCGGCTGTTGGATCAGCACCACAATATAATGAAATTTGTTCTTTATTTAACAGTTCTTCAATCGCTTTTTCATCAGTTTGTTGATAAATTAAGCCTCTCCATTGTAGTTCTTCAATTAATGCATTAGTCATAATTTATTCCTCCTATATATATTGATTTATTAATCATTGATGATTGATACTCTATTTAAGGTAAAATAAAAAGCGCCCTTACACATACAACATGTAAGGGCGCTTGAGCACGTTACCACCATACTTAAATAGCAAATAGCTATTCACTTTATCAATGATACGTTCATTAATAAAACGTTGGATAATTCATCATAAGGTGTATTCATATAAGCGTAATTATTAGTTCACAGCAACCACTAACTCTCTGAAAATCACAAATATATTACTTGTCCTCATATCCAAAAGATATTGAATTGTAATTAATTATAAGTATAAAAAATATAAAAGTCAAATATGCGAATATGATATACTATACTTAAATTTTAGGAGGTTTAAGATGAAAAGGATGTCAACCAACACAAATAGAGACTCAAAGTTTAATACATTTGAAAAATCCTACAAAAAAGTAAAACATATCATTGTAGGCTTATTTAGTGTTGGTTTATTGGTGAGCATGATTGGATTTATAGGAACAGTCATCTACTTTAATCACTTAACACATGAATCATCTCAAATAAGTGATAGTGAATTACAACAAAAAGTACTTCACTTTGCCGGTGATGATTTAATAAATCATAATAATTCTAATATGTTAGAGGAATATGACAAATCCGAAAATTCTCTTATCGTCGGTCCAAAACACGTTAATCCAAATGTTATCAAAGCACTTACCTCTTCAGAAGATACCATGTTCTTTAAACATAATGGTATTTTGCCGAAAGCGCTCGTACGTGCGATGATTCAAGATGTATTTGATCTTGATCAAAGTTCTGGTGGTAGTACAATAACCCAACAACTAGTTAAAAATCAGGTATTATCAAGTAAAAAAACATATAGTCGTAAAGCAAACGAACTTATATTGGCAATGCGTTTAGAAAAATTATTATCAAAGAATGAGATTATTTATACATATTTAAATATTGTACCTTTTGGTAGAGATTATGAAGGCAATAATATTACAGGTATCGCATCAGCGTCATACAGCTTATTTGGTATACCTCCGAAAGACTTAAACATTGCCCAATCTGCTTATCTTATCGGCTTATTACAGAGTCCTTATGTTTATACGCCATATGAAGAAAATGGTGAATTAAAACCATATAAAGCGGTTAAAATTAGTGTCGATCGTCAACATTATGTGTTAAAGCGCATGCTCGTTGAAGGTGTAATTAACAAAGAAGAATATCGTCATGCCAAGCGATATCATATCTACCATCATTTATTAACAAATCCTGAATTAACGAATCATCAACCTGCATAATTTCATCTTAACTATAGAGTAGTTTTATTTTATACATTTTATTTTCATACATTGCTCATTAAAAAAGCCGACAAAGTGTAACACTTTGTCGACAGATTTAATCATGTATCTTCGTATACATATAATTTTTATTTACTATATATTATTGCTTTAGAATAAACCTACTGCATGACCATCTTCTGTAACGTCCATATTTAACGCAGCTGGTTTCTTAGGTAATCCAGGCATAGTCATAATTGCACCTGTTAAGGCAACAATAAATCCTGCACCTGTTTTAGCTTCTAATTCTCTAATTGTAATATCAAAATCAGTTGGTGCTCCTAATGCAGTAGCGTCATCACTGAATGAATATTGTGTTTTAGCCATACAGATTGGATATTTACCCCATCCATTATCAGTAAATTCTTTTAATTGTTTTTTAGCTTTTTTACTGAATGTTACTGAAGAACCACCGTAAATATCTTTTACGATTGTTTCAATTTTTTCTTCTAATGATTGATCTAAATCATATAAGAATTTGAAATCATTTGGTTGTTCGATAACTTCTAATACTTGGTTAGCTAATTCAACGCCACCTTTACCGCCTTTTTCCCAAACTTCAGTTAAAGCGATTCTAACGTTATTTTCTTTAGCCCAAGCTTTTACAGCTTCAGTTTCTGCATCAGTATCATGAATAAATGCATTTAATGCGATAACTGGTTCAACTCCGAATTTACGGATGTTATTAACGTGACGTTCTAAGTTAACGATACCAGCTTTTACAGCTTCAACGTTTTCTTCTTTAAGATCATCTTTTGCTACGCCACCATGCATTTTAAGCGCACGAACTGTTGCAACTAATACGACTGCTGATGGTTCGAAGCCAGCTTCTCTAGCTTTGATGTCGATAAATTTCTCAGCACCAAGGTCTGAACCGAATCCTGCTTCAGTTACAACGATATCTGCAAGATCACGTGCAGTTTCTGTAGCTAAAATAGAGTTACAACCATGTGCAATATTTGCGAATGGTCCACCATGAACTAATGCAGGTGTACCTTCAATTGTTTGAACTAAGTTAGGTTTAATAGCATCTTTTAAAATCATTGCTAATGCACCTTCAACTTTTAAGTCAGCAACTGTAACTGGTTTACGGTCGCGAGTATAGCCGATAGTAATACGACTAATTTTTTCTTTTAAGTCATTAATATTACGAGCTAAACATAAGATAGCCATTACTTCTGAAGCAACTGTAATGTTGAAGCCATCTTCACGTGGTACACCATTTGTAGGTCCACCTAAACCAACGTTCACATGACGTAATGCACGGTCGTTCATGTCTAATACACGTTTCCATTCAACACGACGTACATCAATGCCTAAGTCGTTACCTTGATGGATGTGGTTGTCGATAAATGCAGATAACGCATTGTTAGCAGTAGTAATGGCATGGAAGTCACCATTGAAGTGTAAGTTAATGTCTTCCATTGGTAATACTTGTGCATAACCACCACCAGTTGCCCCACCTTTAATACCAAATGTAGGTCCTAATGCTGGTTCACGTAAAGCGACCATTACATTTTTATTTAATTCGTTGAACGCATCAGATAATCCAACTGTAACTGTAGATTTACCTTCACCTGCTGGCGTAGGACTCATAGCAGTTACTAAAACGACTTTCCCTTTGTTGTCTTTAGGTTTGATTTGATTGATATCAATCTTAGCTTTATAGTGACCATATTGTTCTAAAGCATCTGCTGGGATGCCAGCTTTTTCAGCGATTTCTCCAATAGGTTTAAGTTCTGATTGATTAGCAATGTCTAAATCTGATAAATGTGCCAACTTATTTCAACCCCTTATTAATTTTAGTTTGATTTATGTAAGAATACCTCAAACAAATGTTTTAAGGTTTCTTTTAATCTTACATACTAATAATAACTAACAATGAAAGCGATGTCGAATTTTTGAGAGCGTTTCCAATGATTTGTGTAAAATTTAACTTAATTTTATGATAAATCAACTAATTTAAATATATACTGAATGTAAATCATTAACTTTTTAGGTAAAAATACATTATTACTTTATTTAAAATTTAGAACGATTATTTCTAAATTGAACAGTAATTTAATAATTCTAAGAACAAAATCTCTTAAATCATGTGATCTAAAATGGATAGTAGAATGTAGTTAATCATTGAGCCCAAACAAAGACTATCTCAAAATAGATTTACAAATTAAGCAAGTTGGACAAGTAAAGTAACAATACGAATTAATGTAAATAAAGAAACCAGCAAATGAAGTTGTAAAAACTCATTCGCTGGTTATTTGACTAGGAATTATGTCCCAGATCTTGTCTAATAAATGATTTAATCTTCCATTGTACTTAAATCACCTGCATCTAAGTTAAGCTCCCAAGCTTTCAATACACGTCTCATAATTTTACCTGAACGTGTTTTTGGTAATTTATCTTTAAATTCTATTTCTCTTGGTGCTGCATGACCTGATAATCCTTCTTTAACAAACTTACGAATTTCTGTCTTTAATTCGTCAGATGGTTCATAACCTTGTCGTAATGAAATAAAGGCTTTGATAATTTCACCTCTGACTGGATCTGGCTTACCGATAACCCCAGCTTCCGCAACCGCTTCATGTTCAACCAATTTAGATTCTACTTCGAAAGGACCCACACGCTCACCAGCAGTCATAATGACATCATCAACGCGTCCTTGGAACCAGAAATAACCATCTTCATCTTGATACGCAGAATCTCCAGATACATACCAATCGCCAATGAAATATGAGTCATATTTTTCAGGGTTCTTCCAAATTGAATACATCATTGATGGCCAACCTTTCTTGATAGCTAAATTACCCATTCGATTTGGTGGTAACTCATTACCTGAATCATCAACAATAGCAGCTTCAATACCTGGGAGTGGTTTACCCATTGAGCCTAATTTAACATCAACTGCAGGGTAATTTACAATCATATGTCCGCCTGTTTCAGTCATCCACCATGTATCTAACACGCGTTTATCGTAAACATCTTTAGACCATTTTATAACTTCAGGGTTTAAAGGCTCACCTACTGATAATATTGAACGTAATGATGATAAATCATATTTCTCAACGATATCATCACCCGCACTCATCAACATTCTTAGTGCAGTCGGTGCAGTATACCAAATCGTTACTTTAAATGTTTCAATCATGCTATACCATTGTTCAGGTGAGAATCGTCCTCCAGCAATACAATTCGTTACGCCATTTAACCAAGGTGCAAAGACGCCATAAGATGTTCCTGTAACCCATCCAGGATCAGCTGTGCACCAGTATATGTCATCTTCTTTTAAATCTAATACGTATTTACCTGAAATATAGTGAAGTAACATGGCCTTTTGAACATGTAATACACCTTTAGGTTGACCAGTAGAACCAGATGTATAATGCAAGATAAGTCCATCATCTTCTTTCAACCATTCGATATCAAATGATTCACTAGCATGATGCAATTCTTTATTAAAATCTATATATTGTTCATCTACATCCTCATCAACGACTATAATCGTCTCAAGATGTGGTAATTTCTCCTTAGGAATTCGATTAACTAAACTGTTTGTCGTAATAATAACTTTTGCCTCACTATTATCTAACCTATCCGTCACTGCTTTTTCCATAAAGGCTTCAAATAGAGGTCCCACGATAGCACCTATCTTTAAAATACCAAGAAAAGCAAAATAGAGTTCAGGTGTTCTAGGCATAAAGATAAACACACGATCCCCTTTTTGAACATTTGCTTTATCAACTAATACATTTGCAGCTTTATTTGATAATACTTTTAATTCTTTAAACGTATATTGTTCTTTACGCTTTTCATCTCTATAGTTAAGTGCAATTTTTTCACCTTTGCCATTATCGACATGGCGATCTATGCACTCATAAGCCATATTAATTTTTCCAGTTTCATTCCATGAGAAAGCTTTTTTCACTTCGTCCCAATCAAAGTCTTGATAAGTTTTTTCATAATCTTGTAAATTATAATTACCTTTCTCGCTTTCAAACACTTCTACTTTCATTGTAAACTCCCCCTTGTTTAATGAAATCGCTTTCTTTAAAAAGTATTATACATTAATTTTTGTTTTATTCAAAATTTTTAGATAATTATTACAATTTAATTTGTTTATTTCTCTAAATAAATATAAAATAACTATAATAGTAGTTCGTATTGGGAGTGAGATTAATGAAACATATCAAAACGCATGTAACCAAGCACCTTACAATAAAAGATAAGCATTTCACAATTGAAGGGCCTGTTTCATATCAATATTTGAAAACGCTTTCTTTCGACGAATCATTAAATGCCTTTAGACCTTCAAATGACCAGTTTGAAGCTTTACTTGAAATAACTCAATTGCCAGAGGGACGCATTTATATAGCTCGAGAAGATAAGCATATTATCGGTTATGTCACCTATCACTATCCTGACGACTTTGAAAGATGGGCTGAAGGTCAATTGCCTTATTTATTAGAGTTAGGTGCAATAGAAGTACAACGTAATTATAGACAATTTCATCTTGGTGGCGAACTTATTGCGTTAAGTCTCACTCAAGATGAATTTGAAGATTACATTGTTTTAACTACTGAGTACTACTGGCATTGGGATTTAAAAAATGCAAAACTTGATGTTTTTGAATATAAGAAAATGATGCAAAAGTTAATGTCTAAAGGTGGCTTAGAAGTATTTGCTACAGATGATCCAGAAATCACAAGTCATCCAGCTAATTGTCTAATGGCAAGAATTGGGAAAAGGATATCATTAGACCAACAACAATCTTTTGATGATTTACGTTACAAAAATCGATTTTTATTTTAGCCATTTCTGCTATAACTTTAAGGGGTATGATATTTATGCAAAAAAATTTAAAAACGGGATATGTATACTCAGATGAACTATTGAAATATCGTTTCAATGATAATCATCCTTTTAATCAAATGCGATTAAAATTAACGACAGAATTACTCCAAATGATGAACTTATTAAATGATGAGCAAATTATCCAACCTAGAATAGCAAATGAAGACGAACTTGCTTTAATTCATAAATATGATTATATCCAAGCAATTAAACACGCTTCACATGGTATTTTAAGCACATCTGAAGCTCAAAAATATGGTTTAAATACTGATGATACATTTCAATTTCGGCATATGCATAGACATAGTGCGCGCATTGTAGGTGGTGCGCTAAATTTAGCAGATGAAATAATGAATGGAAATTTACAAAATGGATGTCACTTAGGCGGTGGCTTGCACCATAGTCTTCCTGGACGCGCGAATGGATTTTGTATTTATAATGACGTGGCTATAACTGCGAAATACCTTGCTTCAAAATATCAACAACGGGTGATGGTAATTGATACCGATGCACATCATGGTGACGGTACACAATGGAGTCTTTATACAGATAACACGATAATGTGTTATTCCATTCATGAGACAGGTAAATTTTTATTTCCAGGATCAGGGCATTACACGGAGCGTGGTGAGGATTTAGGATATGGATATACAGTAAATTTGCCATTAGAGCCTTATACAGAAAATGATAACTATTTAAAGGTATTTGAAGAATCCGTAACAAGTGTGATTCAAGCATATAAACCTGACATCCTACTTAGTGTGCATGGCGTTGATATTCATTATTTAGATCCATTAACACATATGAGTTGTTCACTAGAAACTTTATATGAAATACCATATATCATTAATAAACTAGCTCAACTATATACTAAAGGAAAAGTACTCATGTTTGGTGGTGGCGGTTATAATATTTGGCAAGTGGTACCTCGAGCGTGGAGTCATATATTTTTAGCTTTAATGAATGAACCTATCCAAGAAGGCCCTTTGCCCGAACAGTGGATAACAAAATGGCGAAACTATTCACCTGTTAAATTACCCAAGCACTGGACAGAAGATTATCGTGACTATGTAACGATCCCAAGAACACAAGCAATCTCTGAAAAAAATAATGAACGTGCGAATAGAATTATTCATTGGTATACAAATTAAAAAAAGGAGTAGGGAGTGGGACAGAATTCTTTTAAATTCGTCGTCCACTCCCAGCTTGCTTTGTTTGTAGAATTTCTTGATGAAATTCTCTTTGCTGGGGCCCCGACTCCCAACTTGCTTTGCTTGTAGAATTTCTTAGTGAAATTCTCTTTGTTGGGGCCCCGCCCGCAAGGATGACTAGAACTGAGAAAAGCTTGATTTAAGCGCCTTCTCAGTTCAGTCAGCTACTGCGAATTTGCAAAATAGCTCTATTATATTATTTATGTCCCAGCCTCTACTCCCTATCTATTAACGCGTAAATTTTCTCATTGAAACACTTGCAGTTAGGACTTCTCCCACAAAGATGAAGTGTGTCTTATTCTTATTTCAAATGCTTAACATCAATCTTTCGTAGTTCCTCTGTACTCAATGCGGTGTGGCAATATTACATTTGGTTCTTCAATTTCTTCTTCATTCATATATTTAGTTAATAAACGCATGCCAACAGCGCCGATATCATATAGTGGTTGAATCACACTCGATAATTTTGGTCTCACCATTTCTACTAATCGAGTATTATTAAAGCTGACAATTTGTAAGTCTTCTGGAACGCGTATGCCTGCATCTAGTGCACTATGCATGATACCAATCGCTTGTTCATCACTAATTGATAATATAGCATCAGGTAGATGATCTTTTAAATCTTCAAATACCTTAATACCATCTTTATAACTTTCAGAACCTGAGAATTGTACAGTATCATTTAATTTTAGTTGATGACGATCTAACACTTCTTTAAGACCAATTAGCACATCTTCTTGTGCTTTTTTAGAATAATCACCACTTACTAATGCAAACTCTTTAGCACCTGATTGGATGAGTTGTTCGGTAATCTCCATTGCTGCCGTTTTAAAATCAATATTAACAGAAGCGATGTTATCATCTTTTCCGTTTGTACCTGATACTACAACTGGAACAGATGATTGATTTATTAAATCTTTGATCTCATTCGAAATTGTGCCACCTAAGAAGATAATACCATCTACTTGCTTACTTAATAAGTTATTAAATATTTCTTTTTCTTTCTCAGAATCATTATCTGAGTTCGAAATAATAGAATGATATTTATACATTGTCGCTATATCCTCAATACCACGAGCTAATTGAGAATAATAGATGTTAGAAATATCAGGGATAATAACGCCTACTGTTGTTGTTCGTTTACTAGCTAGTCCTCTTGCAACAGCGTTTGGTCGATAATTTAATCTTTTAATTACTTCATTAACTTTTTTTCTTGTTTCAGGTTTAACGTTTTGATTACCATTCACTACTCGTGAAACGGTTGCCATAGATACTCGGGCCTCTCTAGCAACATCATATATAGTTACTGTCATAATTTCCTCCTTGTAAGCGTTTTAATTGTTATTATAACGTGTTTTCATTTCATTTTCAAAGTTTACCACAAAATCGCTTTCATTCAAACCTATTGCTAATATTTTCACATTTATGTCATATTTTATATTATTTTTATCATAAAAGCGTAATTTAACATAATATATATTTGAAATGAAATTCATTCAATGGTCGTAGATTTTATCAATAATTGCAATTTAAAAAGCTATTCATGATTACTAGAAAAAGGTATTATAAAACATACTCTTAATTCAGTAAAATGAATAGCTCATTTCATTTATATATTTAGACGATTAATTTATTATTTTAATTTTTTTGAATTATACAATTCTGCTAATGGTTTTAATTCATTGTAAAATTGATTAAATTCATTTAAATCCATTTGCTGGCCACTATCACTTAATGCGACAGATGGGTCTGGATGCACTTCTGCCATTACGCCATCAGCACCAACAGCTAACGCAGCTTTAGCAGTTGGTAACATAATGTCCTTACGTCCTGTGCTATGCGTTACATCTACCATTACAGGTAAGTGTGTGCCTTGTTTCAAAATAGGCACTGCAGAAATATCTAACGTATTTCTTGTTGCTTTTTCGTAAGTACGGATACCACGCTCACAAAGAATAATATTTTTATTGCCTTGAGAAGCAATATACTCAGCAGCGAAAGTAAATTCTTCAATTGTAGCCGATAAGCCTCGTTTTAAGAGGATAGGTTTGTTCGTTCTTCCAGCTTCTTTTAATAATTCAAAGTTTTGCATGTTTCGAGCACCAATTTGGAACACATCTAAGTATTCGTCGGCAATTTCGAAATCAGCAGGATTTACAATTTCACTGACAACATTAAGACCAAATTTATCTTTTACATTTTTTAAAATTTTAAGCCCTTCAACACCTAGTCCTTGGAAATCATATGGTGATGTACGAGGTTTGAATGCGCCACCGCGAATGAATTTTTCTCCTTTTGCTTGTAAATCTTTTGCGACCGCATCAACTTGTTCTTGTGATTCAACAGAGCAAGGTCCAAATACAAATGATTTATTGCCATCACCAATAACGCCACCATTGTCAAACTGAACAATCGTATCTTCTGGTTTTAATTTACGAGACACATATAAATGTTTTTCATTTTCAGATTTTTGTAAATCAGTAGAAGCTTTAAAAATTTCTTTAAATAATTGCTTTATTACATTATCATTAAAAGGTCCTTGATTACGATCCATTAACTCATTAATCATTTCTTTTTCGCGTTGTGGATCATAAACCTTTGTACCCTGTTTAATTTTCTCTTCACCTATTTTTTGTGCTAATTCTCCACGCTTAGATAATAAATCTAAAATTTGATTATTAATCGAAACAATCTCTTCTCTGTATTGCTCTAATTTAGTTGACATTACTACTCACCTCAATAAAAGTTACTTGTATAATTATATCACTTTAAAGCGATAAAATAATATTAGTTAGATAATATTCTAACAATTAAAAAATAATAGTTCAACCGTTCTAGTTCATAAATTATCTAAAATTTATGAATTGTCTAATTATTATATCAAATTTGATATTCACTTTTTTATAAAAATAAGAAAAAGGAGCGAATCAAAAATCTAATTTAATTAACAGATTTCTGAATCCACTCCATTTAGTGATTAAAACCTCACTTTAAATAAAAGCATTAGCTTTATTAATCATTAAAGGTACGTTTATCGATTTTACTTTTTGCTTTTTCAGTTCTTTGTTGTTGCTTAGGTGTTTTATTTTTAGCTTTTGTTGCCTTTTGCTTTTTCTTAGTATTGCCTTTTGCTTTTTCATTAGCTGATTTAGTATCGTGTGTAATGACACCATTTTCAAATTTAGCAGATGCATGTGCTTGATTATTTTTAACTTGATCTTCAGCTTTATTAATTTCTTTTTTTGTAACTAAATTAGGGACCTTTTTATCGCCTGATGATTTAGCAATTGCCGGTTCTTCTAATAACGTTTTTGTTTTACGCGCAACATTTGCATCATTATCTATTTTATTTTTCTTTGTACGTGCTGCAGATGCTATATTTTTTGCATTCACATGTTGATGATTGCTCGTTTCACCACTAGTTGAAGGATCAGATAAATTATGTTTAGATGATTCAACTTTAACTGCATTTTGTTGCGCTGCTAATTCAGTTGCACTAACCTCTTTAGATTGTTGTTCTTTTTCAGTCTCTTTCTTAGCTTCTTGAATTTCTTGTGCTTGTGGTGATTGATCCGCTAAGTTATCTGATGTTTCTGCTTTAATCGCATTTTGTTGCGCGACAATTTCTTCTGCACTATTGCCTTCATTGTTTCTTAAATGTTCATTATCATCAGCTTTAGCTTCTTGAATTTCTTGCGCTTGTGGTGATTGATCCGCTAAATTATCTGACGTTTCCGCTTTGATCGCATTTTGTTGCGCTGCTAATTCTGTTGCAGTAATATCTTTTGTATCTTGCTCTTTAAGTGCTTCAGCCTTAGCTTCTTGGATTTCTTGCGCTTGTGGTGATTGATCCGCTAAATTATCTGACGTTTCCTTTTTGATTGCATTTTGTTGTGCAACAAGTGCTTCTTTACTAACTTCTGAATGGTCTTTATTTCTAAAGTCTTCAATTTTTTGTTTTACATTTTCAATATTATTCTCAGTTTGTTGCTTAATATTTTGATAACGATGTCTTAATTCTTGTTCTTTATTTTTTGCGCTATCAATTTTTTCTTCGGCTTTATTTTTATAAAAGAGTCCAACCGCTGAACCAATTAAAGCACCTGTAATAAAACTAATCACAAAGTCTTTACGTGATGGATGAGAACTGTATTTGTTGTGACTATATTGAGAACTAGTAACATCCTCTCCATTAGTCTTTTGATTTGCACCTTGACCATGTAAGTCTTTACCAGAATTATTTGTGACAAATGCATCTCTATTATAATGCTCTGTATTTAAACCTTGTCTAGACTTACCATCTTTTTGATTTGGGCCATTATCATGTAAATCATGGCCATGATTATTTTTTTCAAAGTCATCTCTATTGTAATGTTTAGTCGCATTTGATTGTGCTGCACTATCTTGTTGATTTGCACCTTGTCCGTGTAAATCATTTCCAGAATTTGTCGTTTCAAATGCGTCACGATTATATTTCTTACTCATATTAGCTCCTCCTATAAGAAAAGCACTTAAATAAGTAAAAACCTCATTTAAGTGCATTTGATTGAATCATATTAAAAGTTTTTCTCAACGTTAGTAGTGTAATTTTCGTTTGCATGATTTGCATCATTACCTACAGATGTGTTTCTGTAGTTTGCACTTCCTCTACGGTAGTGTCTATTTTGCCATTTGTCAGCAATTTCCATTGCAACATTAGACCATTGAACTACTTGAGAAATTTTATCTTCATTTTGAGAAATATTATGTGTAATTGAGTTAGTTACACGATCAACTGAACCATTTAAATTTTGTACTGAATCGCCGATACCTTTAACACCATCGACAACAGAATTTAAGCGTTCAACTTTGCCTTGAATATCTTCAGTTAAGCGGTTAGCTTTGTGAAGTAAATCAGTTGTTTCACGTGTAATACCTTGAACTTGTCCTTCAACACCATCAAGTGTTTTAGCAACGTGATCTAAATTCTTTTTAACTGAAATTAAAACGACAACGATTCCAATACATAATACTAAGAATGCAATCGCGGCGATAATTCCAGCAATTGGTAAAATCCAATCCATTAAAAACGCCTCCTAAATACCATTTACTTTTAAATAAAAGCTATTAATTATTAATACCCAACATAATTATATATAAACATATTAAAATTCATTTGTCATGCCGACATGTTCTTCATAAGCACGTTGTAACTTTTGAATGTCACCAGCGCCCATAAATAAGATAACAGCATTATCAAATTGTTCTAATACGTCAATATTATTTTCATCGATTAGCGCAGATCCGTCAATACGATTTATTAAATCTTGAATTGTTAAATCACCTGTATTTTCACGAATTGAACCAAATATTTCACATAAATAAACATGATCCGCTTTGCTTAGTGATGCTGCAAATTCTTCTAAGAAAGCTTGTGTTCTTGAAAATGTGTGAGGTTGGAAAACTGCCACAATATCTTTATTTGGATATTTTTTACGTGCTGTTTCAATTGTAGCACTTATTTCTCTTGGATGGTGAGCGTAATCGTCTACTAATACTTGATTAGCAACATTTGTTTCATTAAAGCGACGTTTTACACCACCAAATGTTTCCAATGCTTCTTTAATATTCTTGACGTCCATCTTTTCAAGGTAACTAATCGCGATAACTGCTAATGCATTTTGGATATTATGATCTCCGTATTGTGGTGATAAAAATTGATCATAATATTCACCATTAACGTAAACATCAAATTGTGTACCTTTATCAGTTATTTGAATATTATCGGCATATATATCATCATTTTTGTTTAAACCATAATAATAAATTGGTACGTCCGCTTCAAGTTGTCTTAAATGTTCGTCATCACCCCAAGCAATAATCGCTTTTTTAACATTATGTGCCATACTTTGGAAAGCACTTGCAACATCTTCAATGTCTTTAAAATAATCAGGGTGGTCGAAATCAATATTAGTCATAATGGCATAGTCTGGATGGTAACTTAAGAAATGACGACGGTACTCACACGCCTCAAATGCAAAATAGTCACTTGCAGGTAATCCCATACCAGTACCATCTCCAATTAAGAATGATGTTTTTTTATCACCATTCATAACATGAGACAGTAAACCAGTTGTTGATGTTTTTCCGTGTGCACCTGTAACTGCAACAGATGTGTATTGATCAATCACATGACCTAAGAAATCATGATAACGTATCACGTCTAATTTTAAATCATGCGCTTTAACAATTTCTTCATGAGTATCTGGAAACGCATTACCTTGAATGACTACCATACCTTCTTTAATGTTATCACTATTAAATGGTAGTATTTTAATTCCTTTATTTTTTAATGCTACTTCTGTGAATACATATTTTTCTATGTCAGATCCTTGCACCTCATGTCCTAAATCATGCATGATTTGTGCTAATGAACTCATTCCTGCGCCTTTAATACCAACAAAATGATAATGCGTCATATACATAAAACTCCTTTAAATTAATCTTTCTTTAAATCTGCTTCAGTAATAAATACATCTCTAGGTTTAGAACCGTTTGCACCAGAAATATAATCTAACTGTTCAAGTTGGTCTACGATTCGTGCAGCACGGTTATAACCAATTTGGAAGTGTCTTTGAATTAATGAAGTGGAAATATGTCCTTCTTTAACCATAAATTCACACACATCATCGAATAATTCGTCTTGAGCTTGTGTTTGGTTCTTTTTAAGTAATTCCTTCTCCTCGAACAAATAGTTCGGTTCTCTTTGTTCTTTAATGAAATCAACTACATCATCAATCTCATCATCTGAAACGAATGTACCTTGGACACGAATTGGTTTATTCATTCCACTACCTAAGTAAAGCATATCGCCATAGCCTAACAAGCGTTCCGCACCACCACTGTCTAAAATGGTTCTTGAGTCAACGCTTGAAGATACCATAAATGCAATACGTGTAGGTATATTGGCTTTAATTAAGCCAGTTATAACATTGACAGATGGTCGTTGTGTTGCAACCAACATATGAATGCCACATGCACGCGCCTTTTGTGCTATTCGAGCAATTGATTGTTCTACCTCTTGCGGTGCCATCATCATTAAATCTGCTAACTCATCAATAACAATAACAATTTTTGGCATTCTTTGCTCATACGGTGCTTTTTTGTTGAAAGCAGTAATGTTTCTTACATGGAATTGCGCAAATAATTTGTAACGTTTTTCCATTTCGTCAACGGCCCATTTTAAACTTTGAGTTGCTGCCTTTACATCAGTAATAACCGGTGAAACTAAATGCGGTAAATCGTTGTATGGTGCAAGTTCAACCATCTTAGGATCAATTAGTAATAACCTTAATTCTTCTGGATGATTTTTGTAAAGTAATGACATTAAGATACTATTGATACAGACTGATTTACCTGATCCAGTTGCACCCGCAATAAGGGCGTGTGGTGTCTTAGCAATATCCATTAACAATGGTTCATTGTTAATTCTATTACCCATAGCTACGGTTAATTTAGACTCAGCATTTTTAAATTTTGGACTTTCTAAAATAGATTTTAAGTTAACTTTCGTAGGATTTAAGTTTGGTACTTCAATACCTACTAAACTTGTTCCAGGAATTGGTGCTTCAATTCGAATATCTTTCGCAGCCAACGCCATTTTAATATCATCCTGTAAAGCTGTAATACGTGAAACTTTGACACCCTTCTCTACTGCCAATTCAAACCGAGTTACACTTGGTCCTTCAGTTACATGTTGCACTTCAGCCGGTACATTAAAATAATAAAAGGCATCATTTAGCTCTTGTTTCTTCTCTTCAATCCATGCCTCATCGATTTCATGTGCCTCATGATCTTCTAATAAATCAAGGCTAGGTAGTTTAATATTTGGACCTTTTCTAATTGTACCTTTAGCATTATGATCTTCTTTTTGATGGTGGTTTGAAGATACAATAGTTTGATCGTCTGCTGAAACGGTTGGATTCACTTCTTGATGATTGTTCATATCATGATTTGAATGTACAGCTTGGTTAGATTGTTCTTCACTGTCTGTATCAGTATTTTGGCTGTTTTCGAGAGGTTTTTCTACTAAGTTATCGTCATCTCTGTTTATGTCATTATTTAAATTTTTATCTTGTTCATCTGAATGATTGATATGATAGTTTGAATGCGTAGACTCTGTTTGAGACTCAGATAATGTATTTTCATTGTCACGAGATTCATTTGTATGATGGTTGATTTCTGATTCACGCTTTTTAGTTTGAATATGTTGTTTTGTCTCAGGCTTTAATTCTGGCACATTCACTTTATGTTTCGATACAGATTCTTTTTTTGCATCCATCATTCTTTTTTTATCAGAAGGTGTCATAACTACATTAAACGGTTTACTTCCTGGCGTGATAGACATTTTTTCAGGTACTTTTTTAGCTTCCTTATGTGTTATTTCTGATTTATCGTCGCCATTGTTAATGTGTTCATCTTCCACACCTTGTACTGATTCATCTGTATCTTTAACTGCAAATGAATCATCCATTTTATTAGAAGGTTCATTATGTGTTTTCGTTGACTGTGATACATTTTGGCCCTCTATATTTGTATTTTGAGAGACTCCATTCGTTTCGTCATCTTCTTTAGTGGCATATTTCACTTCAGACGTTACAGCATTTTTAATTGCATGATTCACATTTTCAGTTGATACTTCTTCATCATCTTCTATGGCAGATGTTTCATCTGATAAAGATTCATTTTCGGACATACTGTCAGTGTGTGACTCCACGTCATCTATTTCTCTAAATTGTGCATCATCAACAGTTCCATTATGGTTGTCGTCATGAATGTTTTCACTTAAACTATCTGAATCATCATTATTAGATTGTAATTTTACCGCTTCTTCATCTGCTATTTCGTGATGGTAATTTGATTCTTTTGTAGATTCGTCAATCGCTTCATTAGAATGACGTTGTGCCTCATCATGATTAACATTTGATAATTGATCATTTGGAACATCTTTAACTTGTACATCATCTTGGTTAACTTCTTGCACACTTGAAACTTGGTTTAAATCAATCTCTTCATAATTATAAGGTGCATTTGTCTCTTCGATATACTCTTGTTGTTCAATATTATGGTCTATGTCACTATCATCTTTCGATTGAGCGTTAGATGTCTCATGATGCGCAACGTCTTCTGCTTGTGCTTGGCTCTTAACATGGTCATTGTTGTTTTTGTACTCATCATTTACATCCTCTGTTACATCACTATGTAAATGGTCAGAGTGGTTTAATGAACTTTCGCCAATATATTGTTCAGCTTGCTTAGCATACATTTCATCAATAGCTCTTTGAATACTATCTTCTTCATCAGTCTGTTGACGTTTGTTTTGCAATGCTTGTTTAAATTTACGTTTTTGTTGAACTTTACGCTCTCTTTCTTTTCTAATCTCCTCTACGATTTGAGAAGCATAAATATTTTCTATATTTACCGTGTTATCACGTTTTGAATAGTTTGGCGTACGTTCATAGTGATTAGAAGTATCAGCATTTCCTTCAACGATTGATTGTTGTTCACTGTTAACTGGTGCATTCTCTTGTGAAGTTGAATGTTCACCATCAAATTTTTGTCTGCTATCTTTTTCATTTTTACTTTCATGCGGAACGTGTTCTACCGTGCTCGAATGATGCTTGGTTTTAGACTCACTTGTATCTGTGTCATCTTTCACTGGTGGTATAACACCGTTTTCAATAGGTCTACGCTTTTTAGTTCCGAAAATAGCTGATGGTACTTCTGAAGTTTTAAAACTTGAACGGTGATATGTAGGTTCAGAACTCAAATGATAATTCGATTTGAATCTTTCTGATTGTAATTTCATCCTAGATTGATTTGAATTAGCGCTTCTGTAATTAGCATTATTCGTTCTAGAATGTGTATTTTGACGTTTGTTAAAACGTTGAGATGTACTAGTATTATGAGTTCTACTTGATGTTTGAGAAGTTCTTGACTTAATAGAAGGCATACCAGAATCATCTTGACTCACATGTTTTCTTCTACGATGTCTTCTTGCGTTTTCAGCACGATCATCATCTGAGTAACTATTCATGTGACCCGTATAGTCATCATATTCATATGAACCGTATTGATTATCTTTCAATGTTGAATGGTTCTCTTTATCATCATTACTTTCGCGATAAGTTGCTTCTTCATACGTTTCATCTCGACCCACATCGATTGGGAATCGAAACTTACCTTTTGGACGATCGTAAATATCATTATTTTCAGGAAGTAATGAATCATCTTTGCTTTGAGTTAGATCGCCATTGCGACGTTTACTTTTGCGTCTAAGCAATTCATCATCAGAATTGTCTTTGTTACTAAATAAATCATCAAACCAACTCATACATTCACTTCCTTCCTTTATTCATCAAAAAATGCTTGACCGACTTTATAGTCATCACTTAAAACCATAATACCTTTTTCTTGAGGTGCATTAGGTAAATTTAGTTCTCTCATTGAGCAAACCATACCGCTTGAAGCAACACCACGTAATTCAGCATCTTTGATAACCATTCCACTTGGCATTACGGCACCAACTTTAGCAACAACCACTTTTTGTCCAGCTTCTACATTTGGCGCACCACAAACGATTTGTAAATGGTCATTACCGACATCTATTTTTAAAATACTTAATTTATCCGCATCTGGATGCTTATCTTTAGTTTCAACATAACCAACTACAAATTTAGGAGATAAATCTGCATTTAGTTGATACGTTAATCCAGATTCATTAATAGCTTTTTGTAATGCATCTACAAGCTCAGAAGTTAATTTAATATGTCCATTACCGTTGATTTGATGATAATTTGAAAACTTAAATAGATTGAAGCCAACAATCGTTCCTTCTTTACTAATTTCAACAACATCTCCGGATTTTTTATATTCAAACGGTCCATTTGTAGGTTCAATTTGTAGAAAAGCTACATCCCCTACGCCTTCTTTATTGTAAAATAAATTCATTTTAAATCTCCTCTATATCAATTATTTCTTATTATTAAATTTTTTACGATTTGCTTCCAATCGTTGTATCACATTGGGGTCTCTTTTTTGTTTGTTATTTTTCCCCAAAATGAAGATAGGTTCGAAGTGACCTTTTTCATAACCAAATGATAATGAAGTAATAGGGACTAATCCTTTAGTAAAGAATTCCATAGTTAAATGTGCCATTACATCATAACCAGTTTTATTTCGAATATCAGCAATAATTAAGACATCTTGATGTGGTACAGCTACTAACATTTCACCTTCACATTGTTGATAGATATCATCTAAAAATTTGGTATTTAAAACACGACTGGCATCATAGCCATCGTTAGAGTTTACAAAATAAAAAATATTTCCTTTAACTTCATCTGTTTTATATTGATTATTAAGTTTACGTATATTGAATAATGACATTTCCTTAACTTGTTGTTCAGTCAATCCAAGTGATTCAAGCATACTTTCGTCAATTAAGCGATAAGATTTACCTAAATCGAGTGCATAATAGATATTTGTTTCTGCTGTATGCTTTTCAATTATAAATGGATGACCATCTTTGTTTTTTTTATCAAAGCTTGTAGCACGAATGACAGGCATAATCTGAATGTCATTCATTTTCTCAATACTTTGATCATCCATTTGAGCGATGGCTTCTTCAACATAATATACAATCTCATCTATAATTTTCTCTTTTTGGACTTCATATTTAGCGACAATAGCGTTTAATTTGATTGTTACGCCTTTATGATTGTCTTGTCTATATATACGTAACGTTTCTTCTTCACGATCAAATTTAAAATCAACATTTAAATGCGCTAAACGTTGTTTCAATTTATCTCTTACTTGAAAAACATTCATGTTAACACTCCTATATTCGCACCTTATCCTATTTTACAATAAATTTGTGGTCAATTACAGAAAAAATCAATTGTACATTTCATTCTTAAAACCTTTTATATGCTTTATTTATTTATCAAACTGACTTAAAAATTCATCGATTTGTTCTATAGATTTGCGTTCTTTTCCAATGTAACTTCCTACTAATTCGTCATCTTTAAATACTAAAAAGCTTGGAATACCCATGATATCATGTTCTATGGCTAAATCTATAAATTGGTCTCTATCTATAGAAACGAAGTTAAAATCTTTATATTTCTCTTCCAATTGAGGTAAATCAGGTTCAATGACACGACAGTCAGGACACCAACCTGCCGTAAATTCAAATACGGTACGCTCTTTCTTAAGTGACTTGAATTGTGATTCAGATTCTAAATTAATCATTCTAATTGCTCCTTATTCTTGAAATTGTAATTTATTAATTTGCTCTTCAGTTAAGTTGAGTATAACTTGTTCTAGTAATTGTCGTGCTGAGAAATAATCTCTAATATCAAATACAGCATTAGTACTGTGAATGTATCTAGCACAAACACCAATTACAGCAGTTGGAATACCAATATTAGCTTTGTGAATTTCACCACCATCTGTGCCACCCGGTGAAATATAATATTGGTAATTTATATTATTTTCATCTGCTAATTTAAGTAGATAGTCTCTAAATTCAGGTTGTAAAATCATTGTACCGTCTTTAATTCGAATTAAAGTCCCTTCACCTAATTCACCTGATAATTGATTTGCACCTTTAATATCATTTGCTGGAGAACAATCCACTACAAGTGCAACATCGGGTTGAATGAGTTCAGCTGCTGCTTTAGCACCACGTAAGCCTACTTCTTCTTGAACATTAGCGCCAACGTATAAATCAACATCCAAATCGACATTCTTCAACAATTCTAATATTTCGATCGCAATGACACAACCATATCGATTATCCCATGCTTTCGCGCTATATCGATGTTCAGTTAATTGCGTTAATTCAGTATTCGGAACAATCGTATCTCCTATTTCTATCCCCATCTGTCTTACTTCGTCATCAGAACTTGCACCGATATCTAGCATCAAATCTTTTATTTCTGGCACCGCTTCGTTGCCTGTTCTAAAATGTTTCGGAATATTAGAGACAATCCCTACTATAATGTCGCCTTTTCTATTTTTTACTTGAAGACGTTGACCTTGCCAAATATCGTTTGCTACACCACCAAGATTGGTAAACTGTAGCATGCCATTCGAAGTAATGTTTGTAATCATGAACCCTATTTCATCCATATGCGCAGCAATCATTACCTTTTTAGCATTAGCTTTTTTAGATTTTTTAACGCCATAGAAACCACCCATACAATTTACGATAAACTCATCAACATATGGTGACATTTCTTTTTTCATATAATTTCGTACATCCTCTTCAAAACCTGGTGCACCATGTAATTCAGTTAATGCCTTAATTCGTTCTAATGTTTTATGCTTATCCATCTTAACTAACACACTCCTTAAATGTATTATATCATTTTGAATATGGTACACTAATGATAAGAACTATTAATAGAGAGGTAGAGATTATGACACGTCAAACTTACAAATACATCTCAATTTCAGTTGCTCTAGTTACAGGTATAGCCACTGTCTTTTTTATTTATTTCCTAAAAGAAAAGAATAAAATGCAAAATCCTGATAAAGTATTGAATGAAGCCAAATCTTACTTTATGAATATCACTGGATCGTTTATTCTTCATGAGCCTTATGTAGATGACAATCTATATCCAAATCGTTTCATTTTTCAAGGCGGTATTACGCAAGTTAAGAATAATCAAAAGATGGAATATATCTTTTATGCAGATGCAAAATCTGGTGAAATTTTAAATATTATTGAATTGTAATAACTGAACAAAAATAGGGAGCTGGACTGAATTACTATAAATTCTTAGTCCGGCTCCCTATTGTAATCGTTCATAAAAAATGGATAACAAAGTTACCAAATCGTTTTATATCACTTTCTTTATCGTTTAATTGATTGCTTAATCGTCTTTCCATCTGACTCATATTGCGTCGCGAAATAAACATTATCATGATAATATAAGAACCAATAATCATGATAAATAAAGTATGGTATTAATCTTTCTTTTTCTCGAATAGACGTCATTGGGTAATCATCATATGCCATAACCCAAAGCGGATTAGTATGTGCATTTGTAGGTAATATATCAGACATGTGAACTGCACGCTCACCTTCACTCTCAATTGTAATAATTGATTGTCCATAACTATGACCACCAACATGCTTCATATGAATCCCTGGATAAATTTCAATTAATTCATCAAAAAGTATCATTTTATCTTCATATGTACCTCTATTGATTCCCCAATAGGTTGCTTTACTACGAATGTTTGGACTTATAAATTCATGCCACTCGTCTTGTTGCACATAGTGAATTGCATTTGGAAAAATGGAATTACCCTCAGTATCCGTTAACCCTGTCGCATGATCAAAATGCATATGTGACATTAATACAATATCGATATCTTCCACAGTCAAATTTAATTTTTCTAAATCAAATTGAATATGACTTTCATATTCGACACCATAATTTTTAAGTTGTTTGTCTGTTAATTTATGATTTCCAATTCCAGCATCGATGATAATGTTCTTATCGCCAGTCTGAATTAAAATTGGATATGTTAAGTTAGGAACTTGATTTCTTTCATTCACATCATACTTTTTCGTCCACAGCGGTTTAGGTACAACGCCAAAGATAGCACCACCATCCATGTTCGTCATACCGCCATTTAAATAAGTGATATTAAATGCACCTAACTTCATATTAAACACCTTCCATCTTTTTATTTATCAAGTATTTCAATATATGAAATAATCTTACATTACAATATCCAATTTAAGAATATATAAACAGAAAAGAGCAGAACAGAATTCTTGGCGAATTCAATGTTCCACTCTTGGAATGACGTTTCAAACTATAACAAGTGATGCTTTAGCGTTCACTCAATCTCACTAACTACCGTGAATTTTTATGACGAACTAAGTCACAACTTTAAATTAATGTTCAATGTCTTTATGAAATTTTGCTTCCATTCGATAAATTCTAGAACCTTTATCGGAAAATTTCTTCTCATATTCTGTCAATATATTGTCTTCATCATCTTCTTCATGAAGATTGAGATTTAATTTAGTAAAGTACATACCATATTGCGACATACTTTCTAAACTAAACGCGAATAAGCCTCTGTTATCCGTTTTAAAATGGATTTCTCCATCTTCTTTAAGGATTTGTTGATATAGCGCTAAAAAAGTATGATATGTTAATCGACGTTTAGCGTGTCTTTTTTTCGGCCATGGGTCAGAGAAATTTAAATAAATACGTGCAACTTCACCATCATTGAAATACTCATTTAATTCTATAGCGTCATTACATATCATTTTTAAATTTGTCAGGCCTTGTTCTTTCACTTTATCAAGTACTTTATACATGACACTTTTCTCGCGTTCCATAGATACAAAATTAATTTCTGGGAATTTAGAGGCTAACGTTGTTATAAACTGCCCCATACCAGAGCCAATTTCTATATAGATGGGTTGTTCTTTATCAAACCACTCTGACATTTTTCCTGCATGTGTGCCATCCATATCTACTAAATCAGGATGTTCTTTTAAATAATCTTCCGCCCATGGTTTATAGCGAACTCTCATACTTGAAATCTCCCTTAGATAAATAAATTACTATTCATAACCTCATTTAAAAATTTTAGCCAATTATTCATATCTTTGAATCTTTTTTGCTCTTCATACCATTGAACCATACCAATTGATTGAATGACTGTGTACCATTTCATACGTTTATTTAAGTCTATGCTTTCTTCTACGCCATACGTCTTAAACCAGTCAGACCAATTTTTTTCGGGAACGTAGTTATAGAGCAGCATTCCAATATCAATAGCAGGATCGGCAATCATTGCACCTTCCCAATCTACTAAGAATAATTCATCTCTATCAGATAATAACCAGTTGTTATGATTAACATCTCCATGTACAACCGTAAAGAAACGAGAATCCATATTGGGGATATGTTCTTCAAGGTATGTTAATGATTTACGAATAATGTGATGTGTTAATACTTCTCTTGATAGTGATGCATTAATCTTTTTCAACATGATATTAGGCGTGATGGGTTCCATTTCCATACGTTTAAGCATATTCAGTAAAGGTTTAGAACCATGAATCTTTTTAAGCAATGCAGCGACACGTGCTTGATACATTTCATCTGGTTCAAGTTCTCTGCCATTTTTCCAGTGTTGGGCTGTGACAACTTCACCTGTTTCAATACGTTTGGTCCATACTAATTTAGGTACAATACCTTCAGCTGACAATGCTGCAATAAATGGATTAGAATTGCGCTTTAAGAATAGCTTTTGACCGTCCTGTTCAGCCATATATGCTTCACCAGAAGCACCTCCTGCTGAATCAAGTGTCCACCCTAATTGATAAAACTGCTCCAACTCGTTCACCTCACTTTCAATTAGAAAATGGCTCGAGAAATATAGTTTTCAAGAGCCATATATTCTAATTTGTTATAATCGTTTGTTGGAAAACACGATTATATATTTCTAAAATAATTATATTTTTATACATAAGTCATTATTATAAATAAAATGTTACTGTCCCCAAACATTTATTTAAATAAATACGTCTCTTTTATCACTCAATGATGATTTTATAATTTTTAGCCTTCTTTTTCAACTGAAAATGAGAAACAAAAAGATACATTTTACTAGTCGATTATGGCTAAATTACGTTTCAATCTTTAGGTTTTATTATAACACATTTTCAGACCTTTAAACTGTGTATTTTTAATTTAATTCATGAAATTTATTTACATTTTAAAATCAAAAAGAACGTACTCAAATTCTATAAATTTAGAATCAGTACGTTCTTTAATAATCAATTATTTATTTAATTAATTACTTCTCGTTTCAATGTATTTATTAAATCCTTCTTGAAGTTTGCGCGTAACAGGTCCTACTTTGCCTTCACCAACTTGCTCACCATCTATCTTAACAACAGGTGTCACTTCGGCAGATGTACTTGAAACAATGACTTCATCAGCATTTTTCAAAAATTCAACAGTAAACGTTTCTTCTTTGAATGGAATATCTTCATCTTCAGATATCCATTTAATTACTTTACGCGTAATACCATTTAAAATGTAATTATTAACGGGATGCGTATAGATTGCACCATCTTTAATTGCATACACATTACTTGAAGCGCCTTCTGTAACGATATCGCCTCTATGTTGAATTGCTTCACTTGCGTTGTATTTAACTGCATATTCTTTTGCAAGTACATTTCCTAAAAGGTTTAAACTTTTAATGTCGCAACGCAACCATCTAATATCTTCTACAGTTGCTGCATTGATTCCGTTTTCTAAATCTTCAAAAGGTCGATCGTAACTTTTAGCAAATGCCATAATGACAGGCTTTACGTCAGGTGTTGGGAAAGAATGATTTCTTGGTGCGACACCACGTGTAGCTTGGATGTAAATGCCACCATTTTTTATTTGATTTACCTTTAATAATTCTCTAACGACATCAATTAATTCTTCGACTGTATATCCTAAATCTAATTGTATTTCCGCAGCACTTCTTATAAAACGCTCGAAATGCTCTGTAACTGTAAATAATTTCCCGTCATATGCTCGAATGTATTCATAAATACCATCACCAAATACATAACCACGATCTTCATAAGAGACTTTTGCTTGATTTTGATCGTAAAATTCACCGTTAATAAATACTTTTGTCATAGTTTATCCCTCCACACATAGTGAGTAAATTGCTTCTAAATAGATACTTGTTGCATTGAATAATTGTTTTTTAGTAATATATTCATTCTTTTGATGCATTAAATCCTCTGAATCTTCAAACATGGCTCCGAATGCCACACCTTTATCAAGGTTTCTAGCATATGTACCTCCACCTATTGTATAGGGTTCAGACATATCGCCAGTTTGATTTCTATAAGCTGTTACTAATTTTTGTACAAAAGGATCATTTTTGTCTACAAAATGAGGTTGCTGAACTTTGCCTAATTCAAGATCAAATCCATATTCTTTAATTTCTTTAGTAAATCGCTGTATAGCTTCTTCAAATTCAAAATTTTGTGGATAACGTAAATTAATGCCAAATCGGCCAGCATGTTTATGATCATAAGAAATAATACCAACATTTGTAGTTACATCGCCCATAACATCTGTATGGAATTTCATTCCCATCTTCTCACCAAAATGTGATTCGTGAAGGTAACGATTACTAAAGTCTACAAATTCTCTTGCTGTTTGATTTAGATTTAATGTTGATAAGAAATCTAATAAGTATAGGCCAGCATTAACACCTAATGATGGATCCATACCATGAACGGCTTTACCTTCAACCGTTAGGACTAACTCTCCACTATCAACGACACTCTCACCTTGTAATTTATGCTCATCTAAATAATGTTCAAAATGCTGAACAACGTCGGTCATGTTTTCTTTGACAAATACGCGTGCTTGAGCATGATCAGGTACCATATTGTAACGTTGACCAGATTCAAACGAAATCAATTCATAATCTGGTTCATCTTGATCTTCAGACGTACTATTTTGAACTAAATCGAAAGTTGTGATTCCTTTTTCTCCATGAATAGCTGGAAATTCTGCATCAGGTGCAAATCCTAATGCCGGCATTTCTTCCGTTTGGAAATATCTTTCAGTACATTTCCAATCAGACTCTTCATCTGTACCAATAATGATATGAATACGTTTCTTCCAATCAACTTTCATTTCATTTAAAATTTTAACTGCGTAATAGGCTGCTATTGTCGGTCCTTTGTCGTCTAGTGTACCTCTAGCAATAATTGCATCATCAGTTACCACAGGATTAAATGGATCTGAGTCCCATCCATCTCCTGCAGGCACGACATCGACATGACATAAAATACCTAAAACATCGTCACCTTTACCTGCTTCAATTCTGCCTGCAATATGATCTACATCATGGGTAGAAAAACCATCTCTTTGTGCTATTTCGTACATATAATCAAGCGCTTGACGAGGCCCCGGACCAACTGGAGTTTCATCAGATGCTTTTGAATCATCTCTGACACTCTCAATCGAAAGCAAACCTTTCAAATCATCGATTATTTGACCTTCATATTCTTGAACTTTCTCTTTCCACATTCGAGATCAACTTCCTTTTCAATAAATATACAGTTTATTTTACATAACTATAACGAAAAATTACAGTAAGATGTCAGAATATTTATAGATTTTATAAAAATTTATGTTAAAAATTTTATAAAGTCTCCATATTTAAACGCTATATGACGCAATTTGTGCAAATCATACATATCAATGACCTTAAATTTTTTATATACAAATCTTACATTCCATATTTATAAAAAAAGGATGGGACAAAATTCTTTTCAAATTCATTGTCCCACCCCCGCAAGGATGACTAGAACTGAAAAAGCATGATTTAAGTGTATTCTCAGTTCAGTCAGCTACTGCAAATTAGCAAAGTAGCATTATCCTATTTTTATTTCTCATGCGCTTATAAATATCGCAGAGTATATCTACATTAATCTTTATCTTCTAACGCATTTTTGTTTTTCTTTAAATCTTCTTCAGTGACTACTCTTAAATTATTATTAACAGTAGCGCCACCTTCATCATCAAATTTACCTTCTTCTAGTGCATCTTCTTTGTTTGCATCTAAATTAGTAAATTTTGATTTTTCTTCTTCTAAAAATGATTTTGGATCATTTTTCAAGCGATTAGCGTATTCTTGAGGGTTATTTCTAACCTCTTGAATTGTTTCATTAGCTTTTGAACCTAATTGGCTCGCTAATCCTTTTGCATTTTCTTTATAACTTTCTGGATCTTCTTTGTATTTATTATATTGCTCTTTTAATTTATCTCTACTTTCTTTTCGAGATAATACAACTGCTGCAGTTGCAGCACCGACACCAGCAATAATTCTAAATAAGCCTGTAGTTTTAGACATAGTATACACCTTCTCCTTTATGAATGCTGTAAAAGCTTTAATTCGTCATCTGAGAGTAACTTATACTCACCAGATTTAAGATTTTCATCTAACGCCAAATTAGCGATTTTAAGACGTTTTAATTCTAATACCTCATTTTCAATGGCATGAAACATCCTTTTAACTTGATGATACTTACCTTCATAAATGGTCACCTGTGACGTAGTCTTATTTACTCTTGTTAGTAAAGCAGGTTTAACTGGTCCATCAGATAGCGTGATCCCCTGCTTAAAAGCTTCAATATCATCATCAGATATCGTATGTTGTGAGATGACTTCATATGTCTTTGATACATGTTTAACGGGACTCATCAATTCATGACTAAACTGACCGTCATTCGTGATAAGCAATAATCCCTCAGTATCTTTATCTAATCTACCAACAGGAAAGATATCTAAATGCTGATATTCTGGAATTAAATCTATGACAGTGCGATTTGTTCCATCATGCGTAGCTGAAATATAGCCCTTAGGTTTATTGAGCATAATATAAATATGATTAATAAACGTAATTTGTTTGCCGTTTGCCATCACAATATCCTCTTCTGGATCGATATGACATTTAGGTGATTTCTCTATCGAATCGTTAACTGTAACGGCCCCTTTTTTTAAAAGTTGCTTTACCTCAGAACGTGTTCCCACACCCATATTAGCTAAAAATTTATCTAATCTCATCTTAAGAAACCAACTTTTCGGCGAATTTTACCAGGTAAATCTCCTAAAAACTCATCAGCCAATCTATTCTTAATTGTAATTGTGCCATAGATGAGACCACCTACAATAACGCCGATAATTAGAATAATAAACGCTCCAGATTTACGATCGACAGATATGAACAAGCTTAAAATAAAGTACACAACCTCAACACTTATCATCATGATTAAACTATAAATGAAAATTTTAGCAACTTGAACAAATGTATCTGTAAAATGGAATTTAGCATAAATTTTCAAAATCATTAGGTTCGCGATGTTAGCGACTGTAAGCGCAATAGCTGTACTTAAAACTGCACCTGCTGTATGGAATATCATAATTAATGGAATATTCAAGATTAATTTAACAATCACAGATCCTAAAATTACAAAAACTGTTAATTTTTGTTTGTTAATCCCTTGTAGCATTGACGCAGTTACACTTAATAAAGAAATTAAAATTGCAACTGGTGCATAGTAAAATAGTATTTTATTACCATCTGGATTATATTGGTAGAATACAGTGTATAAAGGAGATGATAATGCCATTATTCCAAGACTTGCTGGCACTGTTATGTACATTAATACGCCAATAGACGTTCTAATTTGACGATGCATTTCTGTTAAGCGACCTTCAGCAAAAGTCTTGGTAATAAATGGTATTAAACTAACTGCAAAACCCGCTGCTAATGATGTTGGTATCATAACAATTTTGTTTGTTGTAAAGTTTAAGATAGTAAAGAAATAGTCTTTATTCGCATGGAATCCTGCTGCATCTAATGCATTATTGTGTGTAAATTGGTCCACTAAATTAAATAGCGGGAAATTAAGACTTACAATAACAAATGGAATACTATATGAAATTATTTCTTTATACATTTTAGTATAAGAAACATCTAGTCCAGAATTATCAGATGCTACCATTTTTTGAATATGTGGCTTACGTTTTCGCCAGTAGTACCAAAGCGTTAGTAAACCAGCAATAGCACCTATCGCGGCTGCAAACGTAGCTACACCATTTGCTTGTAAGTAAGAACCATGAAAGACATTTAATACTAAGAAACTTCCGATAAGTATAAACACAATTCTAGCGAGTTGTTCTGTTACCTCAGAAACAGCTGTAGGTCCCATGGATTCGTACCCTTGGAATACACCACGCCATGTAGCAAGTAACGGTATAAATACAACTACCATACTTATCACTCGAATGATCCAAGTAATATCATCAATTGTCCATCCGCCTTTGCCCTCTTTACGTCCTAATGTTAAAGAAGCAATATCTGGCGCTAAGAAAAATAGAATTAAAAATCCTATTATTCCTGATATGGACATCACGATAAAACTTGATTTATATAATTTTTGTCCAACTTTATACGCACCTAAAGCATTGTACTTAGCTACAAATTTTGAGGCCGCTAATGGTATTCCCGCTGTTGCAATAGCAATTGCGATATTATATGGAACATATGCATAGTTAAATGGTGCTAACTTTTCTTCCGCATTTGCACCCATAATGGCATAAAAAGGAATTACAAAAAGTACACCTAATATTTTAGTTATTAGAATACTTAATGTAATGAGAAAGGTACCTCTTACCATTTCCTTGTTTTCACTCATATTTAATCTTCCTGCCTTTTTAATAATCAAATTATTTAATTTAAAACCTTTTTGAAGGGCTTGCATTACTATAAAATATATCACAAAATACTAATTGTTTACTAATGACTTTAATAGTTTTACTAAATTTAAGTTTAAACGCATAATAAATCAAGTTATATATTCATTTGTTAATGAACCAATCTTAAATTATAACTAAAATTGTTAAGAATTCAATCGTAATTTAAATTATAATAATAGCACTAAGATAATAAGGCGGAGGTTTCTCAATGTATCAAACAATAATCATAGGTGGTGGACCTAGCGGACTCATGGCTGCAGTTGCCGCATCTGAACAAAGTGAAAAAGTACTTTTATTAGAGAAAAAGAAAGGTTTAGGTAGAAAACTTAAAATTTCTGGTGGTGGTAGATGTAATGTTACCAATCGATTACCATATGCAGAAATAATAAAAAACATACCAGGCAATGGAAAATTTTTATATAGCCCATTTTCTGTATTTGATAACGAATCAATCATACACTTTTTTTGAATCTAGAGGCGTCAAATTAAAAGAAGAAGATCACGGCCGAATGTTTCCAGTATCTAATAAATCTCAAGATGTAGTAGATACACTTGTAAACACCATTAAACAAAATAAAGTCGATATTAAAGAAGAAACGATCGTCAATGCTATTAATGTAGAAGACAATGGGATATTTGAAGTTAAAACTGATAAAGGCTTATTTTTAAGTAAAAGTGTCATCATTGCAACTGGAGGCACAAGTGTACCTCAAACAGGTTCAACTGGAGATGGCTACAAGTTTGCGGAAAGTTTAGGTCATAGCATTACCGAACTCTTCCCTACTGAAGTTCCTATTACTTCAGCAGAACAATTTATTAAATCCAAAGAGCTTAAAGGTTTAAGTCTTAAAGATGTAGAATTATCTGTACTTAAGAAAAACGGTAAAAAACGAATTAGCCATCAAATGGATATGATATTTACTCATTTTGGTATAAGTGGACCAGCAGCACTAAGATGTAGTCAATTTGTTTATAAAGAACAAAAAAATCAAAAGAAAAAAGAAATTAATATGCAATTAGATGTTTTTCCAGAATACAAAAATCATGTTCTAGAGGAAAAAATAACATCTATTTTAAATGAAGAACCTGATAAGTATATAAAAAACAGTTTAAGAGGACTTATAGAAGAACGATATTTGTTATTTATGCTCAAACAAGCTCAAATCGATGAAAATACTACATATCATCACCTATCAAACCAACAACTAAAACAATTAGTTGACTGTTTTAAAGCCTTTACTTTTAAAGTGAACGGCACTTTACCAATTGATAAAGCCTTTGTAACTGGTGGTGGTGTAAGTTTAAAAGAAATTTGGCCAAAAACGATGATGTCAAAATTACAACCTGGGTTATTTTTATGTGGAGAAGTATTAGATATTCACGGCTATACAGGTGGCTATAATATTACAAGTGCACTTGTTACAGGACATGTGGCAGGTTACGAAGCAGGTAAATTTTAATAAAAGAACTCCCTAAGATTATTCTAGTAATATGTAGAATAATCTTAGGGAGTTTACTATTCATCTTGCAATCCATTAAATATAAATCTGATTTTTTACTTCGACGCTCTTCTTCTCATTGATCTTAAAATTAAGAATAATCCACTTACAAATGTGAATGAAATTAATGGACTTGATTTATCATTATTTATACCAGTGTTTGGTAATTGATATCTTCCTTTTTCATTTCTAACTTTATGATAGGCTTTATTAGTTTTATGTTGTTCAGTAGTTACTATCACACTTGCATTTTCATTATTGCTAAGTGATTTTTTATTATTTTGCTTGTTAATTTTAATATTTGCAAATTGAAGTTTAACATCATTTACTATCTTATTTATTGTATTATTTCTTGAAGCAAGATCAATATCTTTGAATGATTTTTTAACTATTTGTTCAATGATGACTTTAATTCTAACTTTTTCCTCATTTGAAACACCATTCATATTATTTATTTTATTTTTCAATTGTCTAGCTATTTTTTCAATTTTTTTCTTAGCAATTAATTTAGCTTTATTTTCAGGTACAGTTTTAGTAATTAATTTGCTATATTCTGCATCTATTTTTTTCACTTTATAAGATGTTTTAGCTTTTTCTATTTCAATTTTAGCTTTTTCAAAAAGTAGTTTAATCATTTGTTTTGCTTTGGCTTTTTCTTCTTCAGTTGCCAAGTGATTAGAATCTATTTTTGTCATCTGTTGTTTGACTAATTCCTGTAAGTGCTTAATTGCTTTTGATTTTGCTGAATTATCAGCTTCAATATTATTGATGGCCGTTTTACCTACATCAATCGCATTATCGACTTCAGAGTTGTTAACCGCTTTATCTATCGCTTGTTTTGCTGCTGTTGCGGCTTCGTCTACTTTTGCTTTTGCAGCAGATTTCTCTTCTTCTGTCGCATTTACGTTGTGATCTATTTCTGCTTTCTTAGCTGTAGCTGCTTCATCTATCGACGCTTTTGCTTCATCTTTTTTAACAACCGCCGGTTGGACTTGATTGATTGATTCAATTCCACTTTCTTTTGCTGCGTCCACTCCTGCGTTATTTGTTGCTTGATCTATCGCATTCTTCGCAACTGTTGTAGCTTCGTCCACTTTCGCTTTTGCGGCTACTTTTTCTTCTTCTGTCGCATTTGCGTTTTGATCTATTTCTGCTTTCTTAGCTGTAGCTGCTTCATCTATCGACGCTTTCGCTTCATCTTTTTTAACAACCGCCGGTTGGACGTGATTGATTGATTCGATTCCACTCTCTTTTGCTACATCAACACCTGCGTTATTTGTTGCTTGATCTATTGCCTTTTTAGCGGCCATTGCAATTTCATCTACTTTTGCTTTCGCAGCTGCTTTTTCTTCTTCTGTCGCAGTTATATTTTGATCAATTTCTTCTTTCTTACTATCAGTAACTTCATCTATCAGCGCTTTTGATTGAGATTTCTTGATTACCGTTGGTTGGAATTGATTGATTAAGCCTACGCCATTATTTTTTGCTTCTTCAACTTCGGCATTATTTGTCGCTTGATCGATTTTTCTCTTCGCAATTTTTACTGCTTTATCTATTTTTGCTTTTGCAGCAGATTTCTCCTCTTCTGTTGCATTTGCATTTTGATCAATTTCTGCTTTCTTAGATTGTGCAACGTTGTCTATTTCTACTTTAGCTTGATCCTTCTTAACAGTCGTTGGTTGGAATTGATTGATTGAATCGATTCCTTTTAGTCTTGCTGCATCCACTCCTGAATTATTAGTTGCTTGATCTATTTCACTTTTCGCATTTGTTGCGAACTCATCTACCTTTGCTTTCGCTGCTGTTTTCTCTTCTTCTGTCGCATTTGTATTTTCATCTATTTCTGCTTTTTTACTATCAGCGACTTCATCTATCAGTGCTTTTGATTGAGATTTTTTAATTATCATTGGTTGAATTTGATTGATTGAATCGATTCCTTTTTCTTTTACCCTTTCAACGTCTGCATTATTTGTTGTTTGGTCTATCGCATTCTTCGCAACTTTTGCTGCTTCATTTACTTTCTCTTTTGCTGCTGCTTTTTCTTCTTCTGTCGCAGTCGCATTTTGATCTATTTCTGCTTTCTTAGCTTGTACCGCACTGTCTATTTCTGCTTTTGATTCAGCTTTTTTAACTACGGTTGGTTGAATTTGATTGATTGAATCGATTCCACTCTCTTTTGCTGTGTCTACGCCTGCATTATTTGTTGCTTGATCTATCGCATTCTTCGCAACTTTTGCTGCTTCATCTACTTTTGCTTTTGCAGCTACTTTTTCTTCTTCTGTCGCATTAGAATTGTGGTCTATCTCTGTTTTCTTAGCTGTCGCTGCCTCTTCTATTGCTGCTTTAGCTAGGTCCTTCTTAACAACAGATGGTTGGACATGATTTATTGAATCTATTCCACTTTCTTTTGCTGTGTCCACACCTTGGTTATTAGTTGCTTGATCTATCGCTTGTTTTGCTGCTGTTGCAACTTCGTCTACTTTTGCTTTTGCGGCTACTTTTTCTTCTTCTGTCGCATTTGCGTTTTGATCTATCTCCGCTTTCTTAGCTTGTGCAATGTTGTCTATTTCTGCTTTTGATTCAGCTTTTTTAACAACCGTTGGTTGTACTTGATTAATTGCTTCTACGCCAGTTGCTTTTGCAGTGCCTACGCTTGCATTATTTGTTGCTTGATCTATTGCATTCTTCGCAACTTTTGCAGCTTCGTCCACTTTCGCTTTTGCGGCTACTTTTTCTTCTTCTGTCGCATTCGTGTTTCGATCTATTTCCTCTTTCTTAATATCAGCAGCTTCATCTATCAATACTTTTGCTTGAGCTTTCTTAACTACCGTTGGTTGAACATGATTGATTAAGTCTACACCATTATTTTTTGCTGTCTCTACTTCATCATTACTTGTCGATTGTTCTACTTTTCTTTTCGCAGAAGCTACTACTTTATCAATTTTTAATTTTGCAGCAGATTTCTCTTCTTCTGTCGCATTTGCATTTTGATCTATCTCTGCTTTTTTAGCTGTTGCCGCATTATTTATCGCTGCTTTTGCTTGGTCTTTTTTCTCAACCGTTGGTTGAATATTATTGATCGACTCGATTCCACTTTCTTTAGCTGCCTCTACTCCTCCATTATTTGTCGCTTGATCTATTGCACTCTTCGCAGTTTTTGTAGCTTCATCTACTTTTGCTTTCGCCGCTACTTTTTCTTCGTTCGTCGCATTTGTATTTTGATCTATTGCTTCTTTCTTAGCTGTAGCTGCTCCATCTATTGCTGCTTTTGCTTCATCTTTCTTAACCACTGTCGGCTGAATTTGATTAATTGATTCGATTCCGCTTTGTTTTGCTGAGTCCACACCCGTATTGTTTGTTGCTTGATCAATCGCATTCTTCGCCACTGTCACAGCTGCTTCTACTTTTGCTATTGCGTCCGCTTTTTCTTCATCCGTCGCAGTTGTGTTTTGTTCTATTGCTACTTTTTTAGCTGTTGCCGCATTATCTATCGCTGCTTTTGCTTGGTCTTTTTTCTCAACCGTTGGTTGAATATTATTGATCGACTCGATTCCACTTTCTTTAGCTACATCTACTCCTACATTATTTGTTGCTTGATCGATTGCACTCTTCGCAACTTTTGCAGCTTCATCTACTTTTACTTTCGCCGCTACTTTTTCTTCTTCTGTCGCATTTGCATTTTGATCTATCTCCGCTTTCTTAGCTGTTGTCGCATTATCAATTGCTGCTTTTGCTTGCTCCTTTTTCTCAACCGCTGGTTGAACATGATTAATTGAATCTATGCCGCTACTTTTTGCTGTGTCAACACCTTGGTTATTAGTTGCTTGGTCTATCGCAACTTTAGCTAATCTTGTAACGTCATCTACTTTGGCTTTTGCAGCTATTTTTTCTTCTTCTGTCGCATTTGCATTTCGATCTATCTCCGCTTTCTTAGCTGTTGCGGCTTCATCTATCGACGTTTTCGCTTCGGCTTTTTTAACGACCGTTGCTTGGACTTGATTGATTGTTTCAATCCCACTTTCTTTGGCTGTGTCCACACCTTGGTTATTAGTTGCTTGGTCTATCGCATTTTTTGCAACTTTCACAGCTTTATCTACTCTTGCTTTCGCCGTTGCTTTTTCTTCATCCGTCGCATTCGGAGTTCGATTAATCTCCTCTTTCTTAGCTGTTGCGGCTTCTTCTATTGCTGCTTTTGCTTCATCTTTCTTAACTACCGTTGGTTGTACTTGATTGATTGAATTTGTGCCACTACTTTTTGCTGTATCAACTCCCGCATTATTTGTCGCTTGATCGATTGCATTCTTCGCTGCTGTCACAGCTGTATCTACTTTGGCTTTTGCAGCTGCTTTTTCTTCGTCCGTCGCATTTGTATTTTGATCTATTGCTTCTTTCTTAGCTGTTGCCGCATTATCTATTGCTGCTTTTGCTTCATCTTTCTTAACTACCGTCATTTGGACATGATTAATTGAATCTATGCCACTACTTTTTGCTGTGTCAACTCCTGCATTATTTGTTGCTTGATCGATTGCATTCTTCGCTGCTATTACAGCTGCATCTACTTTGGCTTTCGCCGTTGCTTTTTCTTCGTCCGTCGCATTTGTATTTTGATCTATTGCTTCCTTCTTAGCTGTTGCCGCATTATCTATTGCTGCTTTTGCTTCATCTTTCTTAACTACCGTTGTTTGAACATGATTGATTGAATCTATGCCACTACTTTTTGCTGTGTCCACATCTGTATTGTTTGTTGCTTGATCGATTGCATTTTTCGCTATTGTTGCTGCTTCTTCTACTTTTGTTTTTGCGGCTACTTTTTCTTCTTCTGTCGCATTTGGTACCTGCTCAATTTCATTTTTCTTATTACGCGCTGCTTCATCTATCGCTGCTTTCGCTTCATCTTTCTTAACAACTATAGGTTGAACGTTGTTAATTGTAGTTATACCGTTTGTTTTAGCTGTATTTACACCCGCATTATTTGTTGCATGATCGATCGCATTCTTCGCTGCAGTCACAGCTTCATCTACTTTGGCTTTTGCAGCTGCTTTTTCTTCATCCGTCGCATTTGTTATTTTGTCTATTTCCGCTTTTTTAATACGGACTGCTTCATCTAATGCTGAATTCGCTTGGTCTTTCTTTTGAACTTCTGGTTGAATATTATTGATTGAATCTTCACCATTAATTTTCGCCATGTCTACACCCGTATTAGTCGTAGCATTATCAATGGCGTTTTTAGCATTTAGTGCTGCTTCATCAATTTTTGCTTTTTCAATTACTTTCTCTTCATCCGTCGCATTTGTAACTTGATCTATTGTCGCTTTTTTTACTCTAGCAGCTTCATCAATTGCCGATTTTGCTTCTGCTTTTTTTACAGCATCAACTTGTACACTACTAATCATATTTACTGCATTATTTTTAGCAGTAGTTACATCATCATTGTGTACACCACGTTCAATATTTGTGCGAGCATGATTGGCAATTTCATCGATTTTATTTTTCACTGCTAATTTCTCTTCTTCTGTAGCCTCTTCATTTCTTTCTATTGCCGCTTTTTTCGAAGCTATTGCTCGTTCTAATGCTTGTTTCATTTTATTTCTCATTACTGCATTAGTTTGAACTTGATTTATTGCATTATCACTATCCGTTTTGATTGCATCTACTTCTTGATTCGTAGTTGCGTTTCCAATCTCTTTCTTAGCATTAATGAGTTCCTCATTAACCTTTGTTTTCGCAATTTCTCTTTCTTCAAATGTTGCATCAGTATTATTTTCAAGTGCAACAAGTTTTTCATTTGCTTTACTTTCTAATGCTTGTATTGCACGTTGCTTAACAATTGGCGTAACATCTGATGCACTTATAGCATCAATTGCTATATTTTTAGCTTGAGTTACTTCATCACTTGTGTGAGATTCATCTATACTATTATTTTTGTCTCTTAAGTTCGACTTTAATACGTTGAGCGCAGCTTCTTTTTCATCTAGCGTTGCATCATTATTAGCATTAATAATGGCTTGACGTTCTTTCGCAACTTTATCAACTTCAAGTTTTGCTCTCTCTTTATCTAACTGTAGTGTTAAATCATTAATATTTGCCTGGCTCTTTCTATCACTAATTGGTGTGTCATCATTTTCATCTAAAACTTGTCTAGATTGATTTAGTACATTTTGCATTGCAGACCATGCCTCTGATGAGTAATCTCTGCGGTTTAATTGCTGTAATTGAGTCGTTATCTCGTTTACCTTTTGTTGTAGCGCATCTTTAAACATTTTAACAGTGACAGTTTGTCGATTTATAGAAGTGTTGCCTCTTTTTTGATCAGATTCAGATTTAATGTAAATGTTTGTTCCACCGTATCTGAAATAATTGTCGTCAGCTGAAGAACCAAAGTCACGACTACCATTACGTCTATTCATATTAATTCCTTCAGTTACATATAATAACGTTGCTTCAAAATCTTTCTTAATTGGTACAGAAGCTGGTAACGTAACGGTATAAGTAATATCTTTAGTTGTACCAGGATCAATTCTATCTATATTTAGTGTTAATTCTCTAGTTGCAGAATTATAGTTAGATCTAGCATTTGTTGCTGAAACAAATTTTGCACCTTCAGGTAAGGTAACTTTGTATTGCGTTTTATTTGAACGGGCATGACCTTTATTTTCTATTGAAACTTCTAAAGTGGCATCAACTTGAGTGGCAGTTGTTGATGATGATGTAGATGTGTATTCAGTTTGATATGTAGTCGCTTTTAAATATGCACCACTGTTCAACTTAACGTCAGCTAATCCACTACCACCGAAATTATTGCTTCCTTTCAATAATCTACTTCCACCAGCACTCTCATAACTTCTCTTGTCAAAAGTTTCAAATAAAAATCTAAGTTTAGTCACATTATCAGGCACATTGAATACACCTCTAAATACACCGAAGGATTTACCAGCAGTGTTAGGTCTACCTGAATAAAGTAAATCTGTTGGATTATTACCATCAAAAATAGAAACTTTAACCCCATTAATACCGTTCGTATTACCCATTGAAGTTCCTATAAATTCCAATTGGAGTTCAGAACCAGGTGTAACGTCAATATCTTGATAAATAGGTCCGACGGTTTTATCGTTATCTGGAGTATTATTTCCTGTGTATTTTGATAGAACGGCAGCAACCTTATTTTTTGTTAAATTAAACACATATGGATTATATGGTGGAAGTGCTTTAGGTCCCCATATAAGTGGAATTTGTGTTTGGTCAGCGTTATTAACCTGCCAACCAGTAACTTTATTAGCATCATTCATTTCTGAAGTAGTTGCATTAGTAGGTATAACCGCACCATTTGATGTATCTGTAAACGTACCATTTACGAATTGATTTGAGTTAACTTCGTTATTACGCATAACATCAGAATTTGCTGTCGCAGCACCGCTATCAGCAGATCTTTTTGCTCTGTGATGTTTAGGTTTTTCATTTTCAACTTGATTCGTTTTATTAACGTTATTAATCGTTTCATTAGTTACAGTACTACTTGAATGTAAAGCAGCATTGGATGCAGAAATAGATTCAGAATTATTTTTTTCTGAATCAGAAAGTTGTTCATTATTAGAATTAACATCTAAGTTATTCGTTGTTGCTTCTCCATGGTTGGTAGTTGCTGTTTCATTTGTATTAATTGTTCTAAGAGTATTAATTTGTTTATCACTAATATTTGATTTATTTTCATTTTGAGAGTTAACACGTTGTGAGGTGATTTGCGAAGAATTACTTTCTTCCTCTTGTGTTGCTGCATGACCTGGATGTGAAAAGAAAGTCAGTGTAGCTATAACAGTGGAAAATATTCCTACACTAAATTTACGAATACTAAATTTCTGTTTTTTAAAAAGATTCATTATTGTTCCTCCTTGATGTTGTTGTCTTGTTGTAGTAGTAATAATGAATAGTAAAGTGTGTTATTAAATTTTTTACATATGATTTTATACAATTGATATCATACTTTTTTATAATATCATCGATTATCCGAAATAACCAGAATAAATTTTTAATTGTAATGGAACATTCATCAAATTTAAATGTGCTTAAATTATATTATTATTATATACATTTTAATTGTGCCTAATACTAAAAAACAAGCCTCACGACTATGTGAGGCTTGTTCTTATATTATTTAGTTTTTATCTTCTTTTCTTTTACGTGATGTTAAGATTAAGAAGAATCCACTAATTAAAGTTAATTCTATTAATGGTAATTCACTTCTGTGATTTCCACCAGTATTTGGTAATTGTTTATTAGCTTTACCTAAAGTTAAGTGGTTAAAATCATTATTACCATTATCAAATCCTAACTTAGGATAATATCCATTGGCATTATCTAATTTTTGACCTTGTTTTGAAGGCATTGGCGCAACTTTAAGAATATCTTCAATGGCTTTTTTAGTTGTGCTATCGACATCTCGGTTTGAACTATCATTATCTATTTTTAACAATGCTTTTCTAGTAATTTCATTAATCAAATGCATTGCTTTTTGTTTTTGTTCATCCGTTAATCCATTTTGATGGTTAATTTTTTCTTTTTGCTGTTGTGCAATTGTTTTAATTCTATCCTTAGCAGCTTGTTTTTTCTTAGCAATTACTTGAACTTTAGAAATTTCATTTTTAAATTTAGCGTGCACTTTATCAACATCATTATTAGTTGCAGCGTGATCAATAGCTTTTTTAGCCTTTTTAATAATATTGTCTACTTCTGATTTAGAAACTTCTTTCTCTTCATGAGTTGCTTGATGATTTTTGTCAATTTCTGACTTTTTAGTCTTAGCAATAGAATCTAAATCTTTTTTAGCTTGAGATTTTTTCATTGTGTCAGGTTGAATTGATTTGATAACTTTACTACTTAACGTTTTAGCTTCATCAACATCATGGTTTGTTATTCCATTATCGATGTTACTTTTAGCCTTCGTAGCTTCTTCATCAACTTTCGTTTTAGCAGCTTCCTTCTCTTCTTTTGTAGCATCATTAACCTTATCAATTTCTGCTTTTTTCACTTTAACTAAATCATCGATGGCTTTTTTTGCTTGATCTTTTTTGATCACTTCAACAGTTACACTATTTATTGTATTTGTGCCATTACCATTAGCTTGGTCGACATCATTGTTTGTTATAGCATGATCAATTATTGTTTTAGCTTTTGTAACTTCTTCATCAACTTTTTTGTGTGCAGCGTCTTTTTCTTCTTTAGTTGCATTAGGTGTTTCGTCAATTTGAGTTCTTTTTGCTTTAGCAACTTCATCGATGGCTTGCTTAGCTTCTGCTTTCTTAATTGTTTCTGGTTCAATCGGTGCTATTTTAGTATGACCATTATTTTTAGCTTGGTCTACTTCATCATTTGTGTTAGCTTGGTCTATTGCTTGCTTAGCTTTTGCACCTTCTTCATCAGCTTTATTTTTAGCTACATCTTTCTCTTCTTTAGTAGCATTAAAGTTGTCATCAATGGCTTTTTTCTTAGCAACAACTTCATCATCAATCGCTTTCTTAGCTTCCGCCTTCTTAATTACTTCTGGTTGAATTGATTCAATAATATTAACACCAGATGTTTTTGCTTAATCGACATCGTTATTTGTTATTGCGTTGTCAATTGCTGCTTTAGCTTTTGTTGCTTCTTCATCTACTCTAGATTTTGCTGCTTCTTTTTCATCTTGTGTTGCATTAGCAACTGTATCAATTTGTGCTTTTTTAGTTACAACTTCATCATCAATCGCGTGTTTTGCTTCTGCTTTTTTGATAGCTTCTGCTTGAATATTAGTTATTGCTGTTACGCCTGTCGTTTTAGCTTGGTCTACTTCGTTATTAGTAGTTGAATTATCAATTGCTGTTTTTGCTTTTGTTGCTTCTTCATCTACTTTTGCTTTAGCCGCGTCCTTTTCTTCTTTAGTAGTTGTTGAATCTTCTTCCAGCTTTGATTTTTTAACTTTAGCTTGTTCATCAATCGCTTGTTTTGCTTCTGATTTCTTAATAACTTCTGGTTGAATTGATTCAATAATATTAACACCAGATGTTTTTGCTTGATCAACACTGTTATTTGTTGTTGCTTGATCAATTGCTGCTTTTGCTTTTGTTGCTTCTTCATCTACTTTAGATTTTGCTGCTTCTTTTTCTTCTTGAGTTGCATCATTATTATTATCTATTTCTTGCTTTTTAGCAGTAACTAATACATCAATGGCTTGTTTTGCTTCTACTTTTTTAATTACTTCCGGTTGAATTGATGTAATTGTATTAACACCAGATGTTTTTGCTTGATCGACATCATCATTGGATGTTGACTTATCGATTGCTGCTTTTGCCTTTGTTGCTTCTTCATCTACTCTAGATTTAGCCGTATCTTTTTCTTCTTGAGTTGCATCATTATTATTATCTATTTCAGCTTTTTTACTTCTAACAGATTCATCAATAGCTTGTTTTGCTTCTGCTTTTTTAATAGCTTCTGGTTGGATATTATTGATAGCTGTAATTCCATGATCTCTCTCTGTATGAACTGCATCGTTTGTAGTTGAACGATCAATCGCTTGTTTTGCTTTAGAAGCTTCACTATCGACTTTTTGTTTAGCAGCATCTTTTTCTTCTGTTGTAGTTGTATCATCTTGATCAATTAATGCTTTTTTATTCGTCACAGCTTCATCGATGGCTTGTTTCGCTCTTATTTTTTCAATAGACTCTGGTTGAATATTATGAATAGTATTTGTACCTTCATCCTTTGCTTGAGTCACTGTATCGTTTGTAGTTGCTTGATCAATTGCTGCTTTTGCTTTTGTTGCTTCTTCATCTACTTTGACTTTAGCTGCTTCTTTTTCTTCCGTTGTAGCGGTTGGGTGCTGATCAATTTCGTTTTTCTTAGCAGTAACAGCATCATCTATCGCTTGTTTTGCTTCTGCTTTTTTATTGCCTCTGCTTGTATATTTGAAATAGTATTTGTTTCACTATTTTGTACTTGATCAACGTCACTGTTAGAGCTTGCATCTGTGATCGCTTGTTTTGCTTTTTGTACTTCTGCATCAACTTTGGCTTTTGCTGCTTCTTTTTCTTCTTGAGTAGTTGTATTTTCTTGATCAATTAATGCTTTTTTCGTAATAGCTGCATCATCTATCGCTTTACGAGCTGTTGCTTTTTTCACAATGTCAGGCTGTATGGCAGTGATTGCATTATTACCATTATCTTTTGCATGATCGACATCTGCATTAGTCGTTGCTTGTTCTATAGCATGTTTTGCTTTGGTAACTTCGTTATCAACTTTGGCTTTTGCCGCCTCTTTTTCTTCTGTAGTAGCTTCACTATTATTATCAATTTCTAATTTTTTAGCATTAGCTGCATCATCTATCGCTTGTTTAGCAGTTGCTTTTTTCACGATATCTGGTTGAATGGCAGAAATTGTATTGACTCCTGACGTTTGAGCACCATCAACATCACTATTCGTTACTGCTTGGTTAATTGCAGCTTTTGCTTTCTCAGCTTCAACATCAACTTTATCTTTTGCTGCTTGTTTTTCCTCTTCTGTTGCATCATTGACAGTGTCAATTTCAGCTTTCTTCGCTACAACTTCATCATCTATGGCTTTACGAGCTGCTGCTTTTTTACTTACTTCCGGTTGAATGCTTGCAATAACAGTATTACCGTTATCTTTTGCTTGATCGACAGTATTATTAGTCGTTGCCTGATTAATAGCTGCTTTAGACGCAGTAACAGCTGCATCTACTTTTGCAATAGCTGCTTGTTTTTCTTCTTCTGTTGCATCAGGAGTTTGATTAATTGCTTCTTTTTTAGCATTTGCAGCATCATCTATGGCTTGTCTTGCTGCTGCTTTTTTAACTGTTTCAGGCACAATACCAGATATCGTATTTTGACTACTAGATGTTGCTTCATCCACTTCAGCGTTAGTAGTGGCTGCATCAATCGCGGCTATTGCTTTTTTCGCCTCTTCATCAATTTTAGCTAATGCGACATCTTTTTCTTCTTGAGTCGCCTCGCTATTTTGGTTAACTAAAGCTTTTTGGTTCGAAACTGCAGTATTAATATCTTGTTTAGCAGCTGGTTTTTTCGCTATTTCTGGTTGGATAGTGTTGATTACATTAGTACTATTATTTTGCGCTTCATCTACACCATCATTAGTAGTTACTTGGTCAATAAGTCTATTCGATTTTCTAACTTCATCGTCTACTTTTTGATTAGCCGCATCTTTTTCTTCTTTGGTTGCTTCATTATTTTGATTAATTAACGCTTTTTTTGCTTCTGCTGCTTCTTGAATAGCTCTTCTAGCATTTGCTTTTTTAATAACATCTACTTCAACCGTATCGATAGTAGCTATACCATTTGTTTTTGCTTCATCTACTTCAGAATTAGACGTAGCTTGATCGACTAAGGCTTTGGCTTTATTCGCTTCTTCTGTTGCCTTAGCCATTGCAACGTTCTTTTCTTCTTCTGTTGCATCAAAATGACTATCGATATATACTTTGCGATTGGTTAATTCTGCTTCTATTGCTTTTTTTGCTTCTACTTTTTTAGTAGCAACGACGTTAATGCTATTAATTTGTGATATACCACCCTCTTTTAGAGTAGGAATAGCGTCGTTATTATTTAATTTGTCAATTTCTTTTGATTTCTCTTTATATCTCGCACGCACTTTATTCACTGCTGTTTGCTTTTCTTCTGTAGTAGCTTGGGTGTTACTATTGATAAAACTTTCTCTTGCCTTTGCAACTTTATCAATATCAAATTTGGCTTTAGCTTTTTCTAATGCTAAAAGTAAGTTGTTAATTTCTTCTTGACTTTTTCTATCTATAATAGGTGTTGAATCAGTTTCAGATCCTACTACTTTAGCGTTTGTAAGTGCAGTTTGTAAATTATTCCAAGCTTCATCATTGTAATCGCTTTGACTAGCTCTCCCTAATTCCGATTCAATTTCAGTCACTTTATTATTAAGTGCATCTTTGTACATATTTACAGTAACTGATTGTGTCGGTACAGCTGTAGTACCTTGTCTTTGATCACTCTCAGATAAAACAAACTCGTTAGAACCACCATATTTTAGATAGTTTGTGTCTCCTTGAGTAGAAAAATCTTTTGAGCCATTTCTACGATTCATATTTATTCCTTCAGTATAATACGTTAGATTACCATTGAAATCTTTTTTAATTGGTACTGAAGTTGGCAATGATAATGTATATGATACGTCTGTAGTTGTTCCAGCTTGAATAGGATCAATATCAAGCGTAAGTTCTCTTGAATCTTCATCAAATGTACCAGTTGCGTTTTCTGCAGAAACAAATGACACATCTTCAGGTAACGTAACTTTGTATTGTGTTTTATTAGAGCTTGAGTGTCCTTTATTCTCAATACTAAATGTTAATTTTGCATTCACATTAGGTGAATTTTCTGAGGTAGAATTTGCTTGATATTCTGTTTCAGTTGCACTTGTTTTTAAATATGCACCTGTATTAACACTAACATCAGCTACTACACCGCCACCAAAGTTGTTTGCCCCTTTTAATAAACGATGACCATTGTATGAATCATGACTCTGGTTTTCTGCTGATTCAAATTGAATTCTAATTTTTGAAATATCGTCAGGTACATTAAATACCCCTTTAAAAATACCAAATTTTTGATTACTCGTTTTAGGCGTACCTTTATATAATAATTTTGAAGGATTATTGCCATCATAAACATACAAACGTGCACTGTTAAACCCTGAAATATTGTTTATAGAAGTACCTAAAAAATGAAATTGTAATTCAGATCCAGGTGTCACATCGATATCTTGATAAATTGGTCCAACGCTATTGTCAGCTACACCGGCAGATAAGTTATCACTATATTTAGATAACACAGCACCGATTTTATTTTCTGTTTTATCAAATGTAATATACGTATATGAAGGTAATGCTTTAGGTCCCCAGATGAGTGGAATTTGAGTTTGTTGACTATTAACAACTTTCCAACCAGGAATTGTGCTTGCAGCATCCATTGCTGATTCAGTAGCTACAGTAGGTATTTCAGCACCTGCACTAGTATCGGTGAAATTACCATTGATCACTTGTCCTGAATTTGTTTCATTAATTGCCATTGGATCGCTTGATTCATTTAAATTCGTAGCTCTATCTGTTACATCTCTTTTTACGCGCTTATGATGATTTTCTGAAGCTTTATCTTTCGAGTCCGATGCTTTGCTTAAAGTTGGTTGATTATTATCAACATTATTTGAAGTTGAAGCCTCATTATTTGCTTCTTTCGTTGAAGCAACACTTTGTGTAGAAGGTTGATTGTTTGCAGTAGTAACATCAGTACCACTTTGTGTATTACTTGTTTGACTTTCATTTTTTTGATCTACTGATTTGTTAACTTCAGCTGAAGTTTGTGAATTATTCGCTGTTGATGCTACATGAGCTAAATCTCCTGTAGTGTTAGAATCAGTTGGTACGTGTTGCGCAGTCTGTTCATGTTTATCGAGTTCTGCAGCATGCCCTGTATGAGTGATAAATGCTAAAGTAGCAATTACCGTTGAAAACGTACCTACAGTAAATTTACGTATACTAAATTTTTGTTTTTTAAATAGATTCATTAAATATCCTCCTTGAAGTCTAATCTTGCTGCCTGTTATTTAATGTTTAAGTCATTTCATAGTTTTATCACTATGCGACCACTTCCGAAATAATTCTATCATTATTAATTGTTGTACGCTAGTGTATTTTAAATTATTATGATAAATATTTTATAAAATATAATTTAGTCCTCTTAAAAATTAAAAAAGCGACTGACATTTGAATTTGTCAGTCGCTTATGCATGATTAAATACTATTTATTTCTGTACCTTCAGTGCCCCATTCGTTCATACCACCTTCTACATTAATAGCATGAATATCATGGTCTTCTAAGTATTTAACTACCTTAGCACTACGCATTCCAGCTGCACAGATAATATAGTATGTGTCTTTGTCATTAAAATAATTTAGGTTATCAGGAATTTGATCCATTGGAATTGTTTTAGCCCCAGGTATAACTCCCATTGCAGTTTCTTCGTCAGTTCTAACATCTACAATGTTAACTGGATTAGATTCTAATACTTTCTCTTTTAATTGATCTACTGTAATAGATTCCATTATTAAAACTCCTTTTAATTATTATTTAGCAACAATATTCACTAATTTTTGAGGCACAGCAATCACTTTTTTAATGTCTTTACCCTCTATAGATAGTTTAACATTTTGGTCTTGTAATGCTAATGCTTCCATCTCGTCTTTAGACGTGTCTTTAGGAATATTCATTTTGGCTCTAACTTTACCGTTAACTTGGACAACAATTTCTACTTCTGCATCAACTAATAATGATTCATCATAAGTTGGCCAAGGTTGGTAAGTAATCGTATCATCATTACCCATTCTGTTCCATAATTCTTCACCAATATGAGGCGCAATTGGTGCTAACATTTTAACGAAACCTTCTGCATATGGTTTATAAATAGCTTCTGATTTATAGCACTCGTTAATAAATACCATCAATTGGCTAATAGCTGTGTTAAAGTTCAATGAATTAAAATCTTCTGTTACCTTTTTCACAGTTTGGTTAAATACTTTATCTAATTTAGTATCATTGTTTTCAACTACTTTATCTGTTAATGAACCATCTTCATTAATGAATAATCGCCATACACGATCTAAGAAACGTCTAGAACCGTCAAGTCCATTTTCACTCCATGCAATCGCAGCATCTAATGGTCCCATAAACATTTCATATAAACGTAATGTATCAGCACCGTGAGAATTTACAATATCATCTGGGTTAACTACGTTGCCTTTTGACTTACTCATTTTCTCATTACCTTCACCAAGAATCATACCTTGATTATATAATTTTTGGAAAGGCTCTTTAGTTGGAACCACACCTAAGTCAAATAAAACTTTATGCCAAAATCTTGCATATAATAAGTGTAGTACTGCGTGTTCAACACCGCCAATGTATAAATCAACTGGCAACCAGTGTTTTAATTTTTCTGGATCAGCTAACATCTTACTATTATGAGGATCGATATATCTTAAATAATACCAACAGCTTCCTGCCCATTGTGGCATTGTATTCGTTTCACGACGACCTTTCATGCCAGTTTTCTCATCAACGACATTTACGAATTCATCAATATTAGCTAATGGAGATTCTCCAGTTCCTGAAGGTTTAATTTCATCTGTTTCTGGAAGTAATAAAGGTAATTCATCTTCAGGTACTGTAGTCATAGTGCCGTCTTCCCAGTGTATAACTGGAATAGGTTCACCCCAATAACGTTGTCTACTAAATAGCCAATCTCTTAGTTTGTAGTTTACTTTCTTTTCGCCTGCACCTTTAGCGACTAATAATTCAATTGCTTTAGAGATCGCCGCTTCATTATCTAAGCCATTTAATTCACCTGAATTAATATGTTCACCAACACCTGTGTATGCTTCTTTTTGAATATCTCCACCAGCAATCACTTCGTTAATTGGTAAATTAAATTTAGATGCAAATTCATAATCACGTTCGTCATGCGCAGGTACAGCCATGACTGCGCCTGTGCCATAACTAGATAGTACATAATCTGCAATCCAAATTGGTAATGTCTCACCTGATAACGGATTGATAGCGTAAGCACCCGTAAACACACCTGATTTATCTTTTGCTAAATCAGTACGTTCTAAATCGGATTTCTTTGAAGCTTCTTCTTGATATTGTTTAACCGTTTCAAGTTTATCGGCAGACGTAATTTTATTTACTAAAGCGTGTTCAGGACTTAATACTAGGAAAGTCGTACCATAAATTGTGTCCGGTCTTGTAGTAAACACATCAATACTTTCATCACTGTTATCTACTTTAAAAGATACGCTTGCACCTTCAGATCGGCCAATCCAATTACGTTGCATATCTTTAATAGATTCAGGCCAATCCAGTTCGTCTAAGTCTTCTAATAAACGATCAGCATATTCCGTAATTTTTAATACCCATTGTTTCATTGGACGTCTATAAACAGGATGTCCTCCACGTTCAGATACACCGTCTACTACTTCTTCATTAGATAATACAGTACCTAATGCTGGACACCAGTTAACGGCTACTTCATCAACATAGGCTAATCCTTTATTGTAAAGTTGAATGAAAATCCATTGCGTCCATTTATAATACTCAGGATCTGTCGTATTAACTTCTCTATCCCAATCATAACTAAATCCTAATTCTTGAATTTGACGTTTAAACGTTTGAATATTTTGTTGTGTAAATTCTCTAGGGTCATTACCAGTATCTAAAGCATATTGCTCTGCCGGTAAACCAAACGCATCCCATCCCATTGGATGAAGAACGTTATAACCTTGCATACGTTTATATCTAGAAACAATATCCGTAGCTGTATAACCTTCAGGGTGTCCGACATGTAAACCTGCTCCTGATGGATACGGGAACATATCTAACGCATAAAATTTCTTTTGACCTAAGTTATCACTTGTTTTAAAAGTCTTGTTGTCTGCCCAATAGTTTTGCCACTTTTTCTCAATTTCCTTATGATTATATCCCAAATCTATTTCCTCCTATAAATAAAAAAACATCTCTAACTATTATTTATGATAGGGACGACGAATAGCCGCGGTACCACCCTAATTCACATATTATGTGCACTTTATAATAGTAAGAGATGTTTTAAATTTAATTATTTAACGGTAAGTTCACTTAATTCTTAACACTAGTTCTCACCACCACTAGCTCTCTGATGAAAAGTATTTAAGCTACTACTCCAATACATTTTAATATTATGAGATTCAAGCAGTAATTGCAAGTAGTAGTTATTAATTTATTTCAACTTGCACTTAAATATAGTTAATGTCCTGAACGTTTTGATTGTTCTCTTTTAGGCAGACCCTTATCAAAGATTGAAAGGAAAATAATTCCAATGATTAATAAAAGCATGATACCGATAAACATTGCACTCATGTTAAACGTATCTACTAATAATCCACCAATCAACGGACCAAATGCCTTACCAACAGTTGATGCTGAATTGACAACACCTTGATATTGACCTTGTTTACCTTCTGGTGCTAAATAGTTAGCGATTGTTGGAACAGCAGGCCATACAAACATTTCACCAAACGTTAAAATAATCATTCCGATTAGAAATACAGTAAATTGTTCTGCAAAACTAGTAACAAAGAATGACAACATAAAGATTAAAATTCCAACAAACATTTGATGTTTTAAGTTTCCTTTTAATAAAATAATCGCTGGTCTTATTAACGGTTGCGCAACTAAAATCATAATACCATTCACTGTCCATAATACGCTATATTGAGACATTGAAATATTTAATTCTTGCGTGAATGATGCAATTGTTGTTTCCCATTGAATATAAGCAATCCAACAAATAGCAAACATGACACATAATAATAATAGTGCAATAAACCGTTTTTTATTTTCTTTACTATGAATATCTATACTGTCGGGTGTTCGTAATTTAGCATGATACTCAAGATTGAACTGCGTTATTGCAACAATTGCAAATAAGACGTACATGATTAAGTTAGCTAAGAAGATATAATTAAAACTTAATTCAGCTACGAAACCACCCATTGCTGCGCCCGTTGCTACACCAATGTTTTGAGCTAAGTAGATAGCATTAAATGTTGTTCTTCCCCCATTAGGCCAAACGGCACCTGCCATTGCATATATTGCGGGAACTATCATACCTCCACCAAAGCCTAACAGTACTAACCAAACTGCATACCATGGCCATCCATGGAAAAAGTTCAAGAGTGTCGTACTTATTAAACAAGTAACAGTACCAATCATAATTGTTCGATAGCCGCCTAATTTATCGAATAATGAACCCCCTAATAAATTTCCGACTACCATTCCAAATGAATTAACCATTAGAACAATCGCAGCAATTGTCAGGCTCTTACCCAGCTCTTCTTTCATATAAATTGTGTTTAAAGGCCATAAAAAGCTAGAGCCAGTTATATTCAGTGCCATACCTATAACTAGCCACCATACTGATCTAGGTATATTCATACTATTAGTCCCCTCTTTATATTTTTGTTGAACCACATTAAACACTATAACATTAAAGTATGTTAAAATCTTTACTTAGAACTAAGTTAGATAGAAAGGAAAATGTGTTATGGGTAACTATTTCCCGTATGCCTTTGAAAATAAACGATATCATACATGGAATTACCATTTAAAAAATAGATTTGGGCAAAAGATTTTTAAAGTGGCGTTGGACGGTGGATTTGATTGTCCTAACCGTGATGGCACAGTTGCACATGGTGGTTGTACATTTTGTTCAGCAGCAGGAAGTGGCGACTTTGCCGGTAATAGAGCTGATCCAATTGAAGTTCAATTCCAACAGATTAAAGATAGAATGCACGAAAAATGGAGTGAGGGTAAATATATTGCTTATTTCCAAGCCTTCACTAATACGCATGCACCAGTAGAAGTATTAAAAGAGAAGTATGAGCCTGTCCTTAAAGAAGAAGGCGTTGTTGGTTTGTCAATAGCAACACGACCAGACTGCTTACCAGATGACGTTGTAGACTATTTAGCAGAACTTAATGAACGTACTTATTTATGGGTAGAATTAGGTTTACAGACTGTCCATCAAGAAACATCTGATTTGATTAACCGTGCACATGATATGCAAACTTATTATGAAGGTGTGGCAAAGTTAAGAAAACACAATATTAATGTTTGTACACATATCATCAATGGATTACCAGGAGAAGACTATCAAATGATGATGGAAACAGCTCGTGAAGTAGCGCAAATGGATGTTCAAGGTATTAAAATCCATTTACTTCATTTATTAAAAGGTACGCCAATGGTTAAACAGTACGAAAAAGGAATGCTTGAATTTATGTCTCAAGAAGATTATACCAATCTAGTTTGTGATCAACTTGAGATTTTACCTCCAGAAATGATTATTCATCGAATTACTGGAGATGGTCCTATCGACTTAATGGTTGGTCCAATGTGGAGTGTTAATAAATGGGAAGTTTTAAATGAAATTGATAATGAATTAGCAAGACGCGAATCATATCAAGGTAAATATTATCAAACTGAAGAAAAGGTTAAATTATGAAATTAGAACGTATTCTCCCCTTTTCAAAAACGTTAATAACTGAACACATTAATTCGCATAGCATCGTCATTGATGCAACTTGTGGCAATGGTAATGACACGAAATTCCTTGCGCAACAAGTTCCAGAGGGTCACGTATACGGATTTGACATCCAAGCATCTGCTATTCAATCCACTTATGAAAAGGTAAAAACATACGATAATGTAACGCTCATTCAAGATGGCCACGAGAATGTGCAACATCATATCGATTCTAACTATAAAGGTCATATTGATGCCGCCATCTTCAATCTTGGGTATTTACCTAAAGGAGATAAATCTATCGTTACGAAACCAGAAACTACTATCAACGCGATTAATCACATCTTTGATTATTTAAGCGTTGAGGGCATTATCGTATTAGTTATCTATCACGGCCACCCTGAAGGTCAAATTGAGAGAGACGCTTTATTAACGTTTTTAGAAGCATTCGATCAAAATAAAGCACATATTCTTAAATATCAATTTATGAATCAAGTGAATCATGCACCCTTCATTTGTGCCATTGAAAAACGTTAGCTTTAACATCCAACAAGAAACCTAACATTCTTAATAAGAATACAGAAAATCCACTCCAAAATATTAATTACGGAGTGGATTTTTTATATAACACGCTTATATTATAAGTCGATACGTCACCAAACTTAAATTTTATAAATTAAACACGCATTAATAAATTTAAACTGTTTTCTAATATTTCATATCGTTTTTTTATAGTTGCGGTAATGAAATCTAACAGTTCATTTTTCTGTTCTTGTTTAGCTTCATTAAAATGTATAATTACAGTACGTTCATCATCCAAAGGACGTTCTTTAAAAATCCATTCAGAGTGAACCAATTTATTATATGTACGGGTACGTTTATAAGACTTAATATTAACGTAACTATCCATTTCTTTCAGCGTCATAGGACCTTTATCCCATAAAGTAAGTAAAATTAAAACCTCTTCTTTAGTTAAATCATAAGTTTCATATATTACTTTAAAAATAGAATTGATTTCCTTACAGACTTCTTCAAGCTGTAATATCATTGAAACATTCTCTCCTGCTTGATTACTCATGCTGCTCCCTCCCTAACCGATTGTACACATTCTGATTTTAAAATGATTAAATTATCTGTCACTATATATTTACCCAATTATCACTATTGTAATTAAACAATTTATAATAACTCCCAAAAATTAACTTACATTAAAGCAAATGTTAAAATACTTTAAATTTTAAACTCTAATAGACAAATATATAATTAAATTATTAATGATATACTATTTACATTATATTATATTTCCACTTATCTTTAAAAGTTATTAACTTACTATTACTAAATTAACTGAGTAAACCAAACAATTGCATTATATTTAATTGGGTGTTTAAAAAAAGCTAACCAACAAATTAAATCATTGGTTAGCCAAATATATTATACTTCTTCAATTTCTTCTTCATTAACAATAAAGCCCATTGTATTCACACTATTATTTAAAAATGTTAAAACATAGCGCATCACTTGATCACGTTCAGGTTCATTATGAATCTCGTGATAGAGCCCTTGCCAAACTTTATAATAAAATTCATTCGTGCTAAGTTTATTTTTCAATTCTTCTAAAGAACGCAATTCTAATAGTTTATCTTCTGTGCCATACATGAGTAAGGTTGGCATTGATTGGATGTCTTTCAAATGTTGTACTGTATCTTTCATTGTTTCTAGAACAATGTTATACCATTTATAAGTTACCTTTCTTAACATTAAACCATCTTGATTTGTTTCATCGATTACTTCATCATTTCGTGTTAAATCTTCAGGTTCTATACCCAAGTTAAAGCGTGCATCCTTAGAACCTTTACCAATATTAGAGATAAGCATATCTTTGCGCGTTTTATTGTTTCTTTTAAATTCTAACAATGGAGAAAGGAGTAACATACCCTCGATAGGCAATTCTGTTTTTTCAAGTACATTTAATAATATCAATCCACCTAGCCCGACGCCCATAACGAATGTAGGAATTTTATATTCATTTGCGATTCTAACCCATTCCAACAGCGTTTCATGGTAAATATCAAAATGCTCGAGTTGCCCTTTACTCGCTCTAGAAGTTTGACCTTGGCCAGGTAAATCACCCATGATTACGTGATAGCCATTACGTCTTAACATCGTAATGACATAAGCATATCTACCAGTATGCTCTAAGATATTATGCACTATAACAACGACACCTTTAGCATCATGTTCAGTTTCCCATTTCCACATATGTATGATTCCTCTCTAACTTATATTTCAATAAATGTATTATATCAGATTATCTGTTAAGTCTGGTGTAAATCTGAGACACAATCTCATTATAAATATTGTCCAACAATGTAATTATACTCTTTTTTATAGTATTCAGATAATTGAAAACGCTTTCTACTATGTAATATTCATGCTAAACTAATATTAAATTATTAGTTTAATGTAATTTGGAGGAATGGGATATGTCACTTTTCAAAAAATTTTTTATTGCATTATCAAATAGCACTTATTTAAATGAAACTGCCAAAAAAGTAGGTCCGAAAATGGGTGCTAACAAAGTTGTAGCTGGTAATACAATCGAACAACTCATTGATACAATCGAGAGACTCAACGATTCAAATATTGCTGTTACAGTAGATAATCTAGGCGAATTTGTTGGAACGGTTGAAGAAGCAAATCAATCAAAAAATGAAATTTTAGAAGTTATGCAAGCCATTAAAGATTATAATGTTGATGCACATATGTCAGTAAAATTAAGTTCACTGGGTGGTGAATTTGATACAGAATTAGCCTATAACAATTTAAGAGACATATTACTTAAAGCTAATGAATTCAATAATATGCACATTAACATTGACACTGAAAAATATGACAGTTTACAACAAATCGTTGAAGTACTAGATCGTCTTAAAGGGGAATTCAGAAACGTTGGTACTGTAATACAAGCTTATCTTTATGATGCAGTTGATTTAATTGATAAATATCCTAATTTACGCTTAAGATTAGTCAAAGGTGCTTACAAAGAGGATCAACAAATCGCTTATCAAACTAAAGAAGAAATTGATGAAAATTACATAAAAATCATCGAAAAACGACTTTTAAATGCTAAAAATTTCACTTCTATCGCTACACATGATGATCAAATAATTAACCATGTTAAACAATTTGTTAAATTACATAATATCGATAAGGATCAATTCGAATTTCAAATGTTATATGGATTCCGTAGCGAATTAGCTGAAGAAATTGCACGACAAGGATACCATTTCACTATTTATGTACCCTATGGTAATGACTGGTTTGGTTATTTCATGCGTAGATTAGCTGAGCGTCCACAAAATTTAGCACTAGCATATCAAGAGTTCGTCTCAACTAAAACATTGAAGAAAATTGGCCTTTTCACTAGTTTAGGACTTGGAGCAGCCTTTATAATTTCAGGTGTAACTAAACTTATAAAACGATAAGTCCGGGACAAAAATAATATAATGAAGCTATTTTGCAAATTCGCAGTAGCTGACTGAACTGAGAAGGCGCTTTAATCAAGCTTTTCTCAGTTCTAGTCATCCTTGCGGGGGTGGGACGACGAATTTAAAAGAATTCTGTTCCACTCCCTTTTTATTATATACCTTTATATTAAAGCTAAGGAATGAGTTCTAACTACTACCTATGACTGATTTGTAACCATAGAGGTAGATTTATAAATGAAACAGTGTACAATATTTCTATGAAATAATGACTGTTAATTCAATAGGAAGGATTTGATGTAACTGTGTTTCATCAAATTGAACAATGGTTTGATTTATTACAAGGTTTTGGTTATTTAGCTGGGTTTATCATATTATTTTTTAGGGCCATTGTACCAGTGCTTCCATTAACATTGTATGTTATTTTATGTGTTCATGCGTATGGCTTTTTAGCAGGTACGATTGTGAGTTGGTTAGGTGTTGTAGCAGGTACTTACACTGTCTTCTTCTTCTGTAGAAAATTTGTGAATGCCAACTTTATGAAACGGATTAAATCAAGACGATCAGTCGAAAGATTAATTCATTTTATTGACAGACAAGGTTTGGTACCTATATTTATCTTGATGTGCTTTCCATTTACCCCTAATACACTTGTTAACTTTGTAGCTAGTTTGTCTCATATTAGAGGTAAATATTACTTTATGATTTTACTTGTTTCTAAGCTTATTTCTATCACATTTTTGGCAATTATGGGAAAAAGTGTAACAACTTTTTTTACACATCCTTTTAGAGCAGTCATGATAATAATGATAACGATAGCATTATGGTTTATTGGTAAGAAAGTAGAAGGCTATTTTATGGGTTCGGACAAGGAGTGACAACGTGCGTAGAATTGCAAGTTGGGTAGTAGCATTACTATTTGCTTGTCTCTTTGTCATTTTTATACAAATGTTCATCATTAAAAGTGCGGTCGTTGAAACTAACGATATGTCTCCCACTTTAAATAAAGGTGATCGCGTCATTGTTAATAAAATAAAAATCACCTTTAACTTATTGGATGATGGTGATATCATCATGTATCGCCAAAATAATCAATTGCACTTTGGTCGATTGGTGGGTAAACCTGGTGAATCTATAGAAATCAGAAATGGTGAATTGTATAGAGATGATAGACAAGTTGACAAATTTTATGCTAAAAATAGAGATATTAATAATTTTGCGATAAGAGATTTACATGATTCTGATGGTGATATTATTCCACCAAATTCATATTTTGTTTTAAATGATAATGGTGATAAACGCAGTGATTCACGTAGATATGGATTAATAGATAAAGACGATATTGTTGGAGATGTTCATTTGAAATATTATCCATTTAAAGAATTTACCTATCAATTTAATAAGTAGATGAGGTGTTAATAGTGAAAAAAGAAATAGTTGAATGGATTGTGGCCATAGCGGTAGGTTTATTACTAGTATGGGTAATGGTAAACTTCGTCGCTAAGTCATATACGATTAAAGGCGATTCTATGGATCCAACATTAAAAGATGGCGAACACGTTATGGTCAATATTTTAGGATATAAAGTTGGAGACATTAAAAAAGGGAACGTTATCGTTTTTCATGCGAATCAACAAGACGACTATGTAAAACGTGTTATTGGCGTGCCGGGAGATAGTGTTGTTTATAAAGATGACAAACTATATGTGAATGGTAAAAAGATAGATGAACCGTATCTTGATTACAATGAAAAGCGTAAACAAGGAGAATATATTACGGGTTCATTTGAAACGAAAGATTTACTAAATGCCAATCCTAAATCCAATGTTATACCTAAAGATAAGTATTTAGTTTTAGGTGATAATCGAGAAGTAAGTAAGGATAGTAGAGCATTCGGGTTAATCGATAAAGATCAAATTGTAGGTAAAGTATCATTTAGATTTTGGCCATTCAGTGAATTTAAGTTTAATTTTAATCCTGACAACGATAAATAAAGGCATTGACTAATGATTTGATTTATACCTATCAGGGCTGGTAATGGAATGTTATAGAGGTTCCAACCAGTCTTTTTTTGTTCACTATTTTAATGCAACAAAACATTTTTAGGAACGTATGTTCTATGTTAAAATGAACTCAAAGGAGTGTGGGAATAATGGAGTTGAACGCATACATAGGTAGAGCCGGGACAGGTAAATCCCATTATATGATTAATAATATAAAGCAACAAATGAAAGATGACCCACTTGGTGATCCGATTATTTTAATCGCACCAACTCAAAGTACGTTTCAATTAGAACAAGCTTTTGTAAGTGACAAGGCATTGAATGGAAGTTTAAGAACTGAAGTGCTTCACTTTGAACGTTTGAGTTATAGAGTTTTTCAGGAAGTAGGGGGATTAACTGAAGAACGATTAACGCAAGCAGCCACTGAGATGATGATTTATGATCTTGTTCAACAACATCAATCTGAACTCAAATTATATCGATCACAAGTGAATTACTATGGATTTAGTGAGAAGTTAAGTGAGCAAATTCAAGATTTTAAGAAATATGCTGTTACGCCTGAACATTTGAAATCCTTTTTGCAAGATAATGGCATAAGTACGAGAACGAAACATAAATTAGAAGATATATCCTTCATATACCAATCTTTTGAGGAACGTATAAATGGAACGTTTATTACCTCAGAGGATAGCTTAAATCATTTTATTGATATTTTGAATCAATCAGAATGGATTAAAAGGTCAGAAATATACATAGACGGGTTCCATAACTTCTCTACATTGGAATATCAAATAATTAAAGCGCTGGTACAAAATGCCAAAAAAGTTACAGTCCTTCTGACAACAGATGGTATTGAAGATCCATTCAGTCTCTTTAGAAAACCATCCGAAGTATTAACCCACTTAAAGGAAATTGCTAATGATTTAAATATAGACTTACAACAACAATTATTTAAACAACAACATCGTTTTAACAACAAAGATTTAATGCAATTGGAACAACAATTTGATGCACTGCAAATTAATCCTGTAACTTATGAAGGTAATATTAATATTTTAGAATCATCAAGTATACGTGAAGAAGTGAATGAAGTGGCTCGCCAAATTATAAAAGATACACGAGATAAGCAATATCGATACCAAGATATCGCTATACTGTATCGCGATGAAAGCTATGCCTATTTATTTGACTCTGTACTTCCACAATATGACATCCCATTTAATATAGATACCAAAAGATCAATGACACATCATCCCATCATGGAAATGGTGCGTTCGCTTTTAGAAGTAATTCAAACGAACTGGAATATGAGTCCGATGATGCGCTTAATTAAAACCAATATTTTGTCTAATCATTTTAAAGATAGTGCGTATTTAATTGATTTATTAGAGAATTTTGTAGTTGAACGTGGCGTTTATGGCAAACGTTGGCTCGATGATAAATTATTTAGTGTAGATAATTTTACTAAAATGGGCCGAAAAGAGCATAAATTGACTGTTGAAGAACGAGAAACGTTTGAGCAAGTCGTTAATTTGAAGCATGATATTATCGATAAAATAGTAACTTTCGAAAAGGCAATGAACGAAGCGGATAATGTAAGAGGATTTGCGACAGCATTTTATGAAACTATGGAGTCATTTGATTTACCAAAATATTTAATGACACATCGGGACCAACTAGATGTCGAGGGTCATCATGAAGAAGCAGAAGAAATTGACCAAATTTGGAATGGCCTTATCCAAATATTAGATGATTTAGTCACTGTATTTGATAATGAAGATATGACACTTAAACGCTTTTTAGAAGTTTTTGATATTGGTTTGGAACAATTAGAGTTTGTTATGATTCCGCAAACACTCGACCAAGTTAGTATAGGGACAATGGATCTAGCTAAGGTAGACAATAAAAAGCATATTTATATGGTTGGAATGAATGATGGCGCAATGCCACAACCTGTTTCGTCTTCTAGTTTAATAACTGATGAAGAAAAGAAAATGTTTGAGCAACAGACACAAGTTGAATTGAGTCCAACCTCAGATATCTTACAAATGGATGAAGCATTTGTTTGCTATATTGCGATGACACGAGGCAGTGACCAAGTTACATTTTCATATAGCTTAATGGGGGCTCAAGGTGAGGATAAAGAGAAGAGTCCGTTTCTTGATCAAATACAAGCATTGTTTAATGGTTTAGAAGTAACGAATATTCACTATAAACATAATGCTCAACCTATTTCTTTAATGGAACATCCGCATCAAACTAAGGTAGCACTATTTGAATCGCTAAAGCGTTGGTTGGAAGCAGAGATGGTTGCAGATATATGGGTAGATGCGTATCAAGTTATGCGAGATAATGACAAATTGAACGATGGTTTAAGTTACTTATTAACAGCGTTGACATATGATAATGAAACGGTGCAATTAGATGAACCGTTGGCAGCATCATTATATGGTTCAACAATTAATGCCAGCGTTTCTAGATTTGAAGGATATAATGACTGTCCATTTAAACATTACGCGAACCATGGTCTAAGATTAAATGAACGCACGAAATATAAACTTGAAAATTTTGATTTAGGTAATATTTTCCATACTGCATTAAAGTATATTTCTGATAAGATTAATGGCGATTTTAAAAATCTTGATAATAAAAAGATTCGCGCATTAACTGTTGAAGCTTTAGAAAATGTATTGCCGCAAGTTCAGTTTAATCTTATGGATTCAAATGCGTACTACCGATATATGTCTAAACGAATTGGTGTTATTGTTGAAAGTACGCTGAAAGCACTACGCTACCAAAATAAAAATACAAAGTTTAAACCGCAACGATTCGAAGCAGGATTTAGAAAATCACCTAAGAACAGTGAAGAACTTATTGCACAACCATTAATTACAGAACAAGGTATTCCAGTTAATATACGCGGACAAATTGATCGTATAGATGCTTATACTAAGAATGATACGAGTTATATAAATATCATTGATTATAAATCATCTAATCCGAGTGCGACATTAGATTTGAAAAAGGTTTATTATGGCAAACAAATGCAAATGATGACTTATATGGATATTGCATTGCAAAATGCCCAAAGACTGGGCTTGTCAAATGAAATTAAACCAGGTGGACTATTGTATTTCCATGTCCACGATGAACGTCTTAACTTTAAAGATTGGGGCGAATTGCAAGATGATGCTTTAACAGAAGATAAACTGGAACAAGCATTTTTGAAAGAGTATAAATTACGTGGCTTAGTTAATAGTGATATGGATGTCGTAGATGCATTAGATATTCGATTAGAAGACATTGGCAAATCTGATATTGTTCCAGTTAGTTTGAAGAAAGATGGAAGTATTGGTAGTAGGGGAAGTAGTGTGGCTGATGAAACAACGATTCATAAATTTATTAAGCACAATAAAGATAATTTTATAAATACTGCTACAAACATTATGAAAGGTCACACTGAAGTTGCACCACTTAAATTTGATGACCAACTCCCATGCCAGTTTTGTAATTTTAAATCTGTTTGTCACGTGGATACGATGATAGATAGTAAACATTATCGTCATGTAGATGAAACAATAGACCCTATTAAAGCAGTACAAGATGTCGAGTTAGAAAGTGGTGATAATAATGAATGATATTCCGATTAAACCTAAAGATGCGCAATGGACAGATGCGCAATGGAAAAGTATATATGCTAATGGGAAGGATATATTAGTAGCCGCTGCTGCTGGTTCCGGCAAAACTGCCGTTTTAGTAGAAAGGATTATCCAAAAAATAATTAGAGACGAAATAGATGTTGATAAGTTACTTGTTGTAACATTTACTAATTTAAGTGCTAGAGAAATGAAACATCGTGTAGATCAACGTATTCAACAAGCTTCAATTGAAGATCCAAGCAATGAACATTTAAAGAATCAACGTATTAAAATTCATCAAGCACAAATTTCAACACTACATAGTTTCTGTCTAAAGATTATCCAACAGCACTATGATGTCATTGATTTAGATCCCAACTTCCGTACTATAAGTGATGTGGAAAATGTACTTTTACTTGAACAAGCTATTGATGAGGTACTAGAAAAACATTATGAAACACCAGATGTTGAGTTTCTTACGCTTGTGGAACAATTATCGAATGACCGAAATGATGATAGTTTTAGAGATTTATTAAAACGTTTCTACAACTTTAGTATCGCTAATCCATCACCATTTGAGTGGCTAGATTCATTAGTTGATATCTATGACAATGAAGATAAACATGTAGCTTATTTGAAAGAATTAGAAAAACTAGCAAAAATTTATATCAAAGCAGCATACCGTACCTTATTAGAAGCGGAAAATAACTTTTTAAATTGTATTGAAGCAGAAAAACATTTAGATGTTATTAAATTAGAAAAATACAAATGTGAAAAAATGCTAGAGGGTAATGTAATAAATTATGAAGAAATTATTAATTACGCTTCTGAAAAATTGCCTACAATTACTAAAAAATTAAAAGACACGAATGAAGACGCAGGTATAAGTGCTCAATTTTTAACAAATGCGAAAGACTTTTATGATGACTATAAAAAGCTATTATTAAATGTAAAAAATAAGTATTTAATGCGTTCTTTTGAAGAATTAAAGGTAGATATGAAGCGTTTAGCACCAAGAATACAGTATCTTGTTCGAATTGTTAAAGATATTATTAATGATTTTGCTGATAAGAAACGTAGTCGTAACGTTCTAGATTTTTCTGATTATGAACACTTTGCATTACAAATATTAACAGATCAAGAAGGAAATGCTTCACCCATCGCTAAAGCATATCGTGACCAGTTTTCAGAAATATTAGTAGATGAATATCAAGATACAAACCAAGTACAAGAAGCTATTATATCTAAAATTAAACGTGGCGATGAGTCTAATGGTAATTTATTTATGGTAGGCGATGTTAAACAATCTATTTATAAATTTAGACAAGCTGACCCAACGCTATTTATGAATAAATATCATCGTTTTACAAAGAATGGTGATGGAACTGGTATGCGTATTGATTTATCTAAAAATTTCCGTTCGCGTAAAGAAGTGCTCGCCACGACCAACTATTTATTTGATCATATGATGGATGAAGAAGTTGGTGAAATTGATTATGATGCTGATGCACGACTTTATTTTGGTGCTACTAAATATTCCGATAAATCTATGCCACTTGAATTACATGCATTAGTTCAAGATAAAAGCAGTGATGCTGATTTAGAAAAATTAGAACAAGAAGCCCGTTATATCGTTGAACAAGTTAAAGATATCGTTGAAAATAAACAGGTATATGACATGAAGACGGAAACATATAGACAGGCGACTTTCAAAGATATTGTCATACTTGAGAGAGGTTTGAAAAATGCACGTAATTTGCAACAGGTATTTAAAGACAATAATATTCCGTTTCATGTAAATAGTAAGGAAGGATACTTCGAACAAACGGAAGTGCGATTAGTCTTATCTTTTTTAAGAACTGTCGATAATCCATTGCAAGATATTTATCTAGTTGGATTGATGAGATCGGTCATCTATCAATTTACAGAAGATGAATTAGCCCATATACGTGTACTCAGTATGAATGATGATTATTTCTACCAATCTATCATGCACTATATTAAAGATGAGGAAGCGCGACCAGCATTAGTTAAAAAGTTACAACGTTTTATCGATGATTTAACAATGTATCAAGCCTATAGTCAGTCACACCCAGTCTACCAACTCATTGACAAATTTTATAATGACCACTATGTTATTCAATATTTTAGTGGCTTAATAGGTGGTAAAGGTAGACGTGCAAATCTTTATGGATTGTTCAACAAAGCAGTGGAATTTGAGAATTCTAGCTTTAGAGGATTATATCAATTCATAAGGTTTATTGATGAATTAATCGAGCGCAATAAAGACTTTGGTGAAGAGAACGTTATAGGACCTAATGATAATGTGGTGCGAATGATGACAGTTCATAGTAGTAAAGGTTTAGAGTTCCCATATGTGATTTACTCTGGACTCTCTAAAAATTTCAATAAAGGTGATTTACGCAAACCACTAATTTTAAATCAAAAATATGGTCTGGGTATTGATTATTATGATTTGGAACAAAATGTGACGTATCCTTCTCTATCATCAGTAGTCATTAAATCAATTACTGAAAAAGAATTAATCTCAGAAGAAATGCGCTTGATGTATGTGGCTATGACCCGTGCTAAAGAACAACTCATTCTTATTGGGACAATTGATAAGGAAGAAGTCTTAGAAAAATATGAACGACTGCCTATTTCAAATAATCATATTGCATTACACAAGCGTTTATCCGCTGATCGACCTTTTGATTTAATTTATAGTATTTTAGCTAAGTATCAATCTTCATCTCTATTACCAGAATATCAATTTGAAAAATCAATTGATCAATTAGATGAAAGTTTACGTCCTTCTGTGGAAATTAAGGTCGTACATTTTGAAGCACTTTCGATTGAAAATAGTGAGTCTGAGCAGGAACGTCGTAGCGTTTCAGATTTAGAGACAGAAGGCTCTCATGATGGTGCTTTGAAACAACAAATTAATGATCAACTATCTTTTGAATATCCTTACTTAAAGGATACGAAGAAGCCATCAAAACAATCCGTTTCTGAATTAAAGCGCCAATTAGAAACAGAAGAAAGTGGCACAAGTTATGAAAGAGTCAGACAATATCGTATTGGTGTTTCAACGTATGAAAGACCAAAATTCCTAAGCGCTAATCGCAATCGAAAAGCTAATGAAATTGGTACCTTAATGCATACGGTTATGCAACATTTACCATTTAAAGAAACACGAATGACTGAAACAGAATTAAATGATTATATTGATGAGTTAATCGCAAAGCATATCATTGAAGAGGACGCTAAGAAAGATATTCAATTTGAAGCAGTTATGAATTTTATCAGAAGTGACTTGTATATGACGATTACACAAGCTGATGAAGTATATAGAGAGTTACCGTTTGTTGTAAATCAAGCACGTGTTGACGAAATGCCTGAAGAGGATGAAGATGTATCCATAATTCAAGGAATGATTGATTTAATTTTCTTAAAAGGCGGGCAATATTACTTTGTAGATTATAAGACGGATGCCTTTAATAAACGTAGGGGTATGACGGATGAAGAAATAGGTAATCAACTTCGAGATAAATATAAAATTCAAATGAAGTATTATCAAAATACCTTAGAAACGATTTTGAATTCTAAAGTGTTTGGTTATCTGTATTTCTTCCAATTTGGTCAAATGAGTATCGACGACGGTGACAAACGATCTTCTAATTAAATATCATGCAATTCACTAAATTTCTAAAATTTCAGACATATATATTTGTGGTTTAGCAAAGATTAAAGTTATAATATGTATTAAGATATAGATGAGGAGTTGATACTGAATGAAATTTCTATCATTCAATTATAATGACGCTGAATCTTACGGCGTAAAAGTTAAGCGTGAAGACGCAGTTTGGGATCTAAAAAAAGTGTTTGCACAATTTGGCGAAGGTGACTTCCACCCTAAAACACTATTAGAAGGTTTACAACAAAACCAAACACTTGATTTCCAAGAACAAGTACGTAAAGCAGTTGTCGCAGCTGAAGATAGTGGTAAAGCAGAAGAATTCAAAATCGCTTTCAATGATATTGAATTCTTGCCACCGGTTACACCACCAAATAATGTTATCGCATTCGGTCGTAATTACCAAGATCACGCAAGTGAATTAAATCATGAGGTACAACGTTTATACGTATTCACTAAAGCAGCATCATCATTAACTGGTGATGAATCAACAATTCCAAATCATAAAGATATCACTGATCAATTAGATTATGAAGGCGAATTAGGTATCGTCATCGGCAAATCTGGAGAAAAAATTCCAAAAGCGTTAGCATTGGACTATATTTATGGTTACACAATTATTAATGATATCACTGACCGTAAAGCACAAAATGAACAAGATCAGGCATTTTTATCTAAAAGTTTAACTGGTGGTTGCCCAATGGGACCTTACATTGTAACTAAAGATGAGTTACCAACACCAGAAAATGTTAATATTGTAACTAAAGTTAACAATGAAATTCGTCAAGATGGTAATACAAGTCAAATGATTAATAAAATTGATGACTTAATTGAAGAGATTTCTAAATATGTAGCATTGCATCCAGGAGATATTATTGCTACAGGTACACCAGCTGGTGTGGGTGCAGGATTACAACCACCTCAATTCTTACAACCAGGTGATGAAGTTAAAGTTACGATTGATAATATTGGTACATTAACTACTTATATCGCAAAAGATTAATGACTATTCAACATATAAATAGTCATGACTAGCTCATAATCAGTAACTAACTCAATTGCGATGACGTACACAATACGTCTTTCTTGATTCCATATATTTATATAGGAGTGGTAAATTGAACGCATCATGCGTTTGATGCACCACTCCTTTTATCGTTTAACAATACGTTTGGATATAGATATGATATGATGATTAAGTAAAAAAGTAATCAATAGTATTGGGGGAATTTAGTCTTGTTACATATGCATATTGCAAGTTGGGCATTGACAATTATTTTATATGTAATTGCATTTTTACATATTTCAAAATCACAAGGTCCTACACCTATGTTTAAACCTTTACAAATGGCCTTGAGAGTCTTTATGTTACTTACATTGTTCTCAGGATTTTGGTTGTTAATTCAAGAATTTATGGCTGCTAGTCATGGCGGTGGCGGTAATCATATGTTGTTAACATTGAAGATGCTTTGTGGTATCGCAGTAGTTGCATTAATGGAAGTATCTATTGCGAAACGTAAGAAACACGAAGCAAGCCACGGTTTATTCTGGGCAACAATTATTTTAATCATTATTACTATGGCACTAGGTATTATCCTACCATGGGGTCCAATCAGTAGTCTTTTTGGAATTAGTTAAAATAAGATAAGTGATTCATGAAAGAGGTATGAGTCTAGGACATAAAAATATAATAATGCTACTTTGCAAATTTACAGTAGCTGACTGAACTGAGAA